>JAOZUV010000181.1 GCA_029938505.1 Bacteroidales bacterium
GAAAGTCTACTCAAAGTATGAATGAAACGCTGAAATATTTTATTAAAAAATTAAAATAAGTTATACCAATTAATTATCAAAACATTATGAAAAAAATAGCACAACTATTATGCTTAATTGCGATTGCCCTAGTTTTAGCCTATTCATGCTCTTCGGAATATAAGGGTTATAAAAAATCTGAATCTGGAGCATATTATAAATTTTATGAACAAACTGCTAACGCAAAAATAAGAGAAGGCGACAATGTTACTTTTCATTTAAAATACTCAATAAATGATACTGTAATTTTTGATAGTGATAAGCAACCAACTGCTAGAGTCACAATTCCAAAATCTAAGTACGCTGGAGATGTTTATGATTGTTTTAAATTAATGTCTCTTGGAGATAGTGCTAGCTTCATCCTTGAAGCTGATTCTTTCTTTCTTATTACAGCTAATATACCAGTTCCTTCCCACATTAAACCAAAAAGTAAATTATATGCAGATATTAAAATACTACATTTAGTTCCTAGAGAAAAAATGGAAGAAGAAAAAAATAAATATCTAGCAAAAATGAAAGAAGATGGAATTGAAGCAACTAAAAACTTTATGGAAAGCCATTCTTCTTATTCAGAATTTATCGAAAATACAGGAATATATTTTAAAGAAATTACAAAAGGATCGGGCAAACAGGCAAATCCAACAGATTTTATTAGTTTAAAATATGAGTTATTCAACATTGATAACAAAATTATTTTTCGCACAAGGCCAACTGAAGATTTTGCTGTTGAATGCATGAGTAAAAATCAACATACTGAAGGATTTAATTTGATTATTTCCAAAATGAGAAAAGGGCAGAAAGCAACATTCTTCGTTCCATCTGATTTTGCTTATGGAGAAACAGGATTTTCTAAAAGCATTTTACCCTATTTCCCAGTAATTTACATTATTGAAGTTACTGAAATAAGAACTAAAGAAGATTATATATTTTATAGACAAAATAAAGACAACCTTATTACTAATACAGAAAATAAGAAAATTTCTGCTTTCTTAGAAGCGAATCAGATTAAAGAAACTCCTAGAGAAAGCGGATTATACTATATTGAAAGGAAAGAGGGTAGTGGCTCCTTTGTAAAAAAAGGCGACAATGTATTAGTACATTATACACTCTATAATTTGGATGGAAAAAAGATTGATTCTTCAGTAGATAGAGGAACTCCATTACCATTAAAAGTTGGCGTGGGTCAAGTTATTGCGGGATGGGATGAGGCATTAACATTAATGAAAGTAGGTGGAAAAGCAACTTTGATTCTTCCTTCGAAAATAGCTTATGGTGATCGAAAACGTAGTGAAGATATTTTACCTTACACTCCATTACATTTCGAAGTAGAACTTATTGAAATTGTAAAAAAATAAAATGTAATGGATAATAATAAAAAACCCCTTACTGATAAGTAAGGGGTTTTTTATTATTTATGATGAACATAATCAATGAGTTTCACCAAATCTTTTGGTTTAAACGGCTTAGCCAGATATTCATTCATTCCAGCATTAATACACATTTTCCGATCACGTTCCATAACGTAAGCTGTTATTGCAATTATTTTTATATGTTCTTTTGCAGAACGGCTTTCTTCAATTTTTCTGATTTCATTGGTTGCTTCTAAACCATCCATCACTGGCATCTGTATATCCATTAAAACAAGGTCGTATTTATTTTCTTTAAACAAATTGACAGCTATTTTGCCATTCTCAGCAATATGAATATCATGACCTTCTTTTTTTAGAGTTGCCGTTGCAAATTTTTGATTTAATAAATTATCTTCAACCAATAAAATAGAGAGACGCTCGCTTTTATGATCTATACCTTGATTTTTTGGAGGTAATTTCTTTGTGACAGTTTTCCCAATTCCAAATTCTGCAGTAAACCAGAAAGTAGATCCCTCTCCAACTTTACTTTCAACACCAATTTCACCATTCATAAGAGTAGTTAAGTTTTTGGCTATTACTAAGCCCAAACCTGTACCTCCATATTTACGAGTGGTTGTAGAATCAATTTGAGAAAAGGCTTGAAATAATTTTAATTTGTCCTCTTTTGAAATCCCAATTCCAGTATCAATTATATTAAATTTGAAAACACCGATTTTTTCATCAATTCGAATAGGTTGAACATTAATTGTAACACTACCTTCTTTGGTATATTTAATCGCATTATTAGTGAGGTTTGTTATAATCTGTTTGAGTCGAATTTGGTCTCCAATCAGCCTAATAGGAACTCTGTCATCAATTTCAATATTCAGATTAATTCCTTTTCCTTTTGCTTTATTAGAAAGTAAATTTTTAACTGCATTCAATTCGTTAGAAAGGGTAAAACTTATATTTTCAAGTTTAAGTTGACCTGTTTCAATTCTTGATAAATCAAGGATATCATCAATAATAGTTAATAAATTATTTCCAGAAACATTTATGATATCAAGGAATTCTATTTGTTCATCCGTTAATTCAGTCTGTTTTAATACATTATACATCCCAATAATTCCATTCATTGGAGTTCTTATTTCATGGCTAATATTTGCCAGAAACATCGATTTTAACTGATTTGCAGCATCATTTACTTCATTAGCTCTTTTAAGTTCAGTTTTAAGGTTTTGAACTTGTGTTTTAAGCTGTTCAATTTCTGCTAACAAATCATCAATTGATTTCTTATCCATATCATTCAATTCAAAAAGTTCTACTCTTTTCTGTTTCTTACAATTTCTAGTTGTTTATAAATGCTATTTATCATCTCGTTTTTATTTACTGGTTTAGGTATATAATCATCAAATCCAGCATCTAATAATCTTTCTTTATCTCCAGACATTGCATAGGCTGTTTGTGCTATAAAGGGAATATATTTGTATTCTTTCCATCGTTTTTTAACTTCATTCATCAATATAATTCCATCCCATGGAGCTGGTAAATTAATATCAAAAAGCATTACATCAAATATAGTTCCTTCATCGTATGCTTGTCCAATTATTTTGAGTGTTTCATCTCCATCAACTGCTAGAAAATTATTTGCAATTTTATTCAACATTTTACTCAATACAAGGCGATTCATGCGATCATCTTCCACAATAAAGATATTAATTTTCTCTAAGCTTTCTTCGTCTATCTCAGAAATAATTTGTTTTCCTGCCAACTCCGTAACTTGAGTAATGCCATCTGTATCTACTTTAAGATAAATTATAACGGTCGTTCCTGTTCCTTTTTTTGAATCAACAACAATATCTCCATTCATCAAATTAACAAGTCTTTTTGCTAATGGCAGACCCAATCCAGCCCCTTGATAAGTCCGTGAATACCCAAGACTTTCCTGCCTAAATGCTTCAAAAACATGATCTATATATTTTTGATCTATTCCTATACCTGTATCTTTTATTGAAATCGCAATTAGATTTTTTTCTGTATCAAAATCTGTAACAACATTAATAAAACCCTTATCAGTATATTTAACAGCATTGTCAATAATATCAGTAATCACTTTAGTCAAATTATCTAAATCAGCCAATGCGTTAGGTATATCGTTATATTTAACATTGAACTTAATTCCTTTTTCATTTGACTTAAATTTAAATAATGCTGATACTTTTTCGATAACTTCATTAACAGGGCAGGAGCTAAGTTGAATTTCGATGTCATTTGCTTCAACTCGGCTAATATCAATAATATTATTTAGTAAATTCAATAATCGATCACCACTCTCCTGAATTCCATTTGCATACTCATATAATTCTTGGTTCTCCATTAATGATAGCTCCGTAAGTAATAAATTAGAAAATCCGATGATACCATTCAAAGGTGTACGAATTTCGTGTGACATATTTGAAAGAAAAGCATTTTTAAGATAATTAGCATCTTTGGCCTTCTTAAGAGCTTTTTTTAATTCAACATCAATTTCCATTCGTTCATTTAATTCATTTTGAACTTCCTTAGTTTTTTGTGCAATGCTTTTGGATAATTCATCATCAAAATCTTTTACTTTCTTTTTAGCCTCTACCAAGTCTTTACTTTTAAGGCGTATTTCTTTATTAAATTCTTTTTTTGATTTTTTTACCCAAAACAATAAAGATCCTACTAAAGCCAAAAGAAATACAAACAAAATTAGACTTATAGTCATATATAACTCATGCTCTTTTTCTATTTTGGATAAATCAGTTGATAAATTAAATGAGTTAAGTTCTGCTTCAAGTTCATTTATTTCAAGTTTTAGTCGATAATTTTCATCAATTTTTTTATTTTGATTAAGGCGTTCTAATTTTTCAAACTTCTTATAATTTTCAGAGGAAATAGCAGCTAAACGAAATTGATTTGTTTTTGAATACAATTCAATGCAATGGCCATATAAATCTCTTAAAATTCCATAATCATTTGTTTTGGAATACTGAGAAAGCATTTCGTTATTGACATGAACCAAAGCTTTTACATATTTTTTTTGATGTATAAGAAAGTTAGTTAGTTCCTTTAGTGAGTATAATTTGCTTTCCAGGGATAAATTTTCAGCAAGCTTGAAAGCAGATTCAAAAGATTGTTGAGCTGATATAAAGTCACTTTTAATATTTAAAATATTAGCTTGTAAAATATAATCTTCAAGTAAAGAGGATTGATTTTTATTGGATTTATGAATGAGAATTGCTGATTGAGAATATAAAAGAGCATTGGAATAATCCATCAATTTAAAATAAGCGAGACTTAAGTTAGTGAATATTTCACCTGCAATACCTTCATTTGCGTGCTGTTGAGCCAAACCAAGACCTAATTTCAAATATTTAATTGTTGAATCTGGCAAATTAAGTTTTAGATAAGTTTTACCTACTGCCAACTCTAGCTCACCTTTTGTAGGTAGATATTCCTTAATATCAATAGCCATCATATAATATTCCAGTGCTTTATCATAGAGAGGTAATGAGAAATAAAATTTAGCTAAACTATATAAGGATTTAACTTCAAGCAATTTTTCTTGATTTTGAATTGAATAATTATAAACAGCATTCAAAAGATTAAGATGAGATTTATTAAAATAATTAGATGATAATACAGAATCTAGTTTTTGATTCTGTATTATATAATGTAAAGTATTTTCAACAGGATTAATTTTATTAACTTCACAGTTAGCACTTAAAGTAA
>JAOZUV010000182.1 GCA_029938505.1 Bacteroidales bacterium
AAGATGATGAAGTAGTTTACGAACTGAAAGAAGGACGTAAAGGTTTGAATGCAGTTAACGTAAAACTCGTTTAATATATTGCAATCTAAAGATCTTGATCACAAACCCTCTAGCTTAGCTGGAGGGTTTTTTTATGCTGTACACTGAACTCGTCAAAATGCTCCTTAAAAAAATCTCCAAGGCTAAAATTTAACGCTAATCTATATATTCAAATAATTTCATATATTTACTTTGTGTAAACTAAGTAATACTTAAACTTATGCCTTGTTCTATTAATTGGAGTCCAAATGGTACTCATGTCAGATTTTTTGATAAGATCAGCACGAACGATGTTATTGATACAATTGGAAGTTTATATGGTAATTTAAAGTTTGATTCATGCAAGTATCAGCTTATTGATTTATCAGAAGTTACTGAAATAGTAGCCGAAGAAACAAGTATTCCTGTATTTGCGGCCTTAACAAAACAACAGAAAATTTGGAACAATAATTTAAAAGTCATCTTTGTTACTTGCAAACCTTATCACACAGAATATATAGATTCGTACATCAAACATATGAGTAAATTTGAGATACGAATGGAGCATGTACAATCAATAAAAGAAGCCAAACAGCGAATTAAAAAACACCTTGCTCAAATTACTGATAGTAAAAATTAAAAGAGCAAATATATTTAAGAAAGGTATAAATATAAACCCAATCCATAATATTTTAGATCGATTCAAATATAAATAAGCTATTAATTATTTTATTTTTTATATTTACTAACCACAATAAAATTTTATTTAAAGATTATGCCTTATACTATTAATTGGGAACACCATGGTGTTGTTATTCACCTTTTTGACAAAATCACCAAATACGAACCACTTAGTATCATCGGAAACCTTATTGGAAACTCTAAATTCGACTTGTGCGAATATCAGCTACTTGACATGTCAAAGGTTACCGAAGTAATCTATCAAGAAGAAGATATTAAAATATTAGCAGCATTAACAAAACAAGCAGACGAATGGAATAACCATTCTCTTGTCATCTTTGTTACTTGTGATAAACAAGTTACTGAACATATTATCTCCTATACTGATCAAATGAAAAATCTTGGAATAATTATTGAGCATGTACATTCATTAGATGAAGCAAAAAAACGTATTGATATACATCTCAGTCAAAATTTATTGAATAAATCTCAGATTACCTATAAATAAAAAAGTAAAATTTCTGCTTCCTTTATTTATGTTCATTGAATGATTTTTCCCCCTAAATTTGCAGTTCAAGAATTGAATAAAAACATGAACTACTTATCCGCAGAGAACATTTCAAAATATTTTGGTGATCGAACCTTATTTGAGAACCTTAGTTTTGGTATTAGCAAAGGCGAAAAAATTGCTTTTATAGCAGCAAATGGAGCGGGGAAAACCACTATCCTTAGGATATTAGCAGGTCAAGAAACGGCTGATACAGGAACGGTTTTAAAACGAGAGGGCATAAAGATTGGTTATTTAGAACAAGAACCAAATCTGGATAATCAAATTACTATCAACGAATTAATCAATGGTTCGTATTCAAAGGTTCTGGCCATTATTCGAAGCTATGAGCAAGCCCTCGAACAGCAAACCGAGAATTATAATGATACTACTCAAGCTGCCTTTGAATTGGCTTCAGCCAAAATGGACGAGCACAAAGCCTGGGATTATGAGTTACGAATGAAGCAAATGCTCAGTCGTTTTAATATTACTCAGCTCAATCAACGTATTGGTAGCCTTTCAGGTGGGGAAAAGAAACGATTAGCTTTGGCTTTGGTTTTATTAGATGAACCTGATTTATTAATATTAGATGAACCTACCAATCATTTGGATATTGAAATGATTGAATGGTTGGAAAAATTTCTTTCACAGTCTAATGTCACTTTGTTAATGGTAACCCACGATCGCTATTTCCTCGATCGAATTTGCAATCATATTTTTGAATTATCAAATGAAAAATTATATCATCACAAAGGAAATTACGCCTATTATCTAGAAAAGAGTTTTGAACGTGAAGAGGTTGAGAAAACCGAAATTGACAAGGCTAAAAAACTAATGCGTAAAGAATTGGATTGGATGCGTCGTATGCCCAGAGCCCGTACCACCAAATCAAAAGCCCGCATCGACTCCTTTTATAAAACCAAAGATAAAGCCCAGAGCGGAAAAATAAAAAAGGAATTAAAACTGGAAGTAAAAACTGGCAGAATAGGAGGAAAGATTTTAGAATTGGAGGGGATCAATAAATCTTACGGAGATATCAATATTATCCAAAACTTTGATTACATCTTTAAAAAAGGAGAACGCATTGGAATACTTGGTAAAAATGGTGTTGGTAAAACAAGCTTTTTAAATATCCTTACCGAAAAAGAAAAAGTAGATACCGGAACGGTTATTAAAGGCGAGACTATTGTCATGGGCTATTATACCCAAACGGGTATGCAACTGAATGAGGAAAAATCAGTATTAGAAGCTCTTAAAGAAATTGCTGAAGTGATTGTTATGGCTGATAGTAGTGTAATTACGGCTTCTCAGCTTTTAGAACAATTTATGTTTCCGCCAAAAGTACAATACTCCTTAATATCTACACTGAGTGGGGGAGAACGTAGGCGTTTACATTTGCTGACCGTCCTTATAAAAAATCCAAACTTCCTGATACTGGATGAGCCAACCAATGATCTTGATTTACTTACTTTGAATAAACTAGAAGAATTTTTAGAAGCATTTGCTGGTTGTTTGATCTTGGTTTCACACGATCGATATTTCCTAGATAAATTAATAGATCATCTATTTATTTTTGAAGGAAATGGGAAATTAAAAGATTTTTACGGAAGATATACAGAGTATAGAGATACCAAAGATGAAATTAACAAACAGGAAAAAGAACAAAAAGCAATCGCCAAAAAAGCAAAGATAGCCACCAAAAAAAGTCAAAATGTAAAAACTAAAACAAAGCTCAGCTATAAAGAAAAAATTGAATACGACAGCCTTGAAAAAGATATTCAAGATTTAGATATTGAAAAAGTTGAGTTAGAAGCTGCTTTAGGTACAGAATCAACAAATTACGCTAAACTCGAAAATATATCTAAACGCATAGGAGAAATTATCGAACTCATTGATGAAAAGACATTTCGTTGGATGGAGTTAGACGAATATTGTTAAAGCTCAGGAATTATTTTTCACAATCCTTTGCTAGCATTTGAAGTGCAATTTCAAGCCTTAAACCCGCCAATACATCATCCATCTGAATAATAATACTGGTGCTATAATTTTGCAACTCATTATTTTTATAACTCTTAATGAGCTTTTGTTTTCCTCTTGTAGAAGCTTCAATAAATAAATTTTTTCCTTTTACATTTAGCTTTATTTGATCAGGATACAAATAACCTAAATTTAGTTCATAAAGACGAGATTCAGCTTTCCCTTTTGCACTTATCTTATCATAATTCAAAAGAATAACACACTGATTTCCATCCTTATTACTAATATTTTGATCATAAACAATCCCTGGAATTTCCACCTTAGCAACATTATTCATTAAAAATGCTCTTGCCTGCTTAACAGAACTAAAGCTATTTAATTTGGGTGTGTGTTCAATAATATAATAAAAGGCTGATTTCATAATCTCAGCTTCAATGACATCCTTACACAAAATACTCATATCTGAGTCATAATTTCTTAATAATCCATCCTCAATATACCGTATATATTTATTCTTATGTTTCGCTCCAAGATTCAAATAAATTTCATCAGCTTTCACTTCAATATTTATCATATTTTTTTCTAAAGTAAAAGGATAAAACTCATTAGCTGTTCGTTTGCTTTTGCCTTTGTCATCAGAATAAGAAACACTGATAATATATTTACTATTTACAAGCTCAAATAGTTGTTCGTATTTTTTATTGCCAATAGTAATTAATGTAATATTCTTTTTTAACCAATTGATTGCTTGAACTCTGGAAGTAAATTTCAACAATTTGGGTTTTGATAGTGGAATGGAATATTTTAATGCTTGGATTAGATCTCGTGCCTTCGAAAGATCATCTATTTCAATTTTTAAATCATTGCTTAATGAGATAGTTTTTCCATCAACTGTGCGATTAATAAATTTGCGATTTCCTCTGGTCTGGAGCTCTACAAATAATGAGTTTCCAGAAACATCAATATTTATAAAATTAGCATCAATATGACTCCAATAAAAAGTAAATATTTCTTCTTTCAGATTCCCCTTTGCATTCGTTGTTTTTTTAGTATAAATTGTTTTATAGGAATTGGAAATATTCGTTTTCATACTTTGTTCAACTGTTTCATTTTTATCGGTGATTGTGACAATTTGAGAGTCAAGAAAAGATATCGCTTTTGAAATACTAGTAAATTTCACATTTTTGACTCCACATTTTGAGATCGCTGTTTGAATAGCAATCATCATATTTCTAGCTTGGTCAACCTCTGTATTTAAAATTTTTATTCCAGACACATAAGCTGATCTTTCGCCATTTTTGCTATGTTTAATTAATTTATTGTTCCCAATTGTTTTTAGCTCAACTTCTAAACGATCGCCTGAAATATTAAAGTTTACAGTATTTTCAAACAAATCATTTACGTAGAATTCATATACATTTTCTGTGCTTTCACCTTTACTACTGGTGATTAACTGTGTGAATATTATTCGATTTTTTTCATTGGGCAGATATTTCCATGTCTGAGTATAAATCTTACTATTGATCTGCTGCTCATCAACATTCTTTGTCATCCAATTCATTGCAGATGCAAAAGAATCCCATTTCAACTTACCCAATTTTGAAAAATCAATAGATGATTTAATTTTATCTATTAATATTTGAGCATCATCAGCATTATTAACGGGAATTGCCAAGTCCGAGACATAAGAAAGCTTAGTATTATTCTCTTTTTTAATGAATTTTTGTTTGTTTTTTACCGCAATAGTTACAGCCATTTGTTTTCCCTTAACATAGCGCACCACTGTATTGGGATCAATATCAGCCATATTCCAATGATAAATTAAAACGTTAGTATTTCCTTTGCTGGAAGTTGAATTTATGACCAACATTACTTTTCCATAAGTATTATTCTCAAATGAAAATTCAGGCC
>JAOZUV010000183.1 GCA_029938505.1 Bacteroidales bacterium
GACTCCAAGAGTTGTGGGTACCGTTGCAGATGAAAATATGAGCTGGAAAGATTTTCTTAAGAATAAAGAGTTTTTACATTTTTCACGAATACCAATTTATTCAGAAAATACTGAAAATATTAGTGGATATGTATTCCGACAAACTGTTTTTGAAAAACTTGCAGAAGATCAAGTAGGACTTAAACTTAAAGATATTAAACGGGATATTGTAATAATACACGATGGAAACCCTTTATTTAAAACATGGGAAACCCTTTTGGAGAAAAAAGAGCATATTGCCCTCATTGTCGACGAATATGGAGGTATGGATGGAATCGTAACTATGGAGGATATTATTGAAACTCTTCTTGGGTTTGAAATTGTAGACGAAAAAGATACCATTACTGATATGCAGCAATATGCTCGGGAAAGATGGAAAATGAGACAAACAAAATACAATTTACTAAATCAATTTAAGAAGGAAAATGAATAAAACTTAAACGAAACAGGAATTTTAGATCAAGCGATATGAAAGCAATTTTTCAATATATAATAGCTGAGACAATAAGACTTAAAAATAAAAAGCAAAAGCTTTCTTCAAATCAATATGAGAAAGAAATAATAAATACAAAAGTTGAGCTTAGTCATTTTATTCGTGATAGTTTCTTTATTTTATTAGGTGTATTATCGGCCTGCTTCGGACTAAAAGGATTTTTACTACCCAATTCATTTATAGATGGTGGCGTTACCGGAATTTCACTTATTGTTACTGAAGTTACCGGAATACCACTATCAGTATTTTTAGTTGCAATAAATATTCCCTTCATGATTATGGCATTTTCAACAATCAGCAAACAATTTGCCATAAGAAGTATCATAGCAGTTATATTACTTGCTCTTGCCGTTCATTTTATTCCATCCCCTATTATTACTGATGACAAACTACTCATTGCCGTTTTTGGTGGTTTCTTTTTAGGATTGGGAATTGGACTGGCAATTCGTGGAGGTTCTGTAATTGACGGGACAGAAGTTTTAGCTGTTTTTATCAGCCGAAAAACTTCATTAACAATTGGAGATGTAATTCTACTATTTAATGTGATTATTTTCATGATTGCAGCATATATATTCTCCATTGAAATTGCACTCTATGCGATATTAACATATTTATCTGCCTCAAAAACTGTTGACTTCGTTGTGTCAGGAATAGAGGAATATGTTGGTGTAACAATAATATCAGATAAACATGAAGAAATTAGACTGGCAATAATTGAAAATCTGGGAAGAGGATGCACTATATATTCCGGTAAAAGGGGCTATGCAAAAAGAGGTGAACCCTTGAAGGAAACGGATATTGTTTATACATTGGTTACTCGCTTAGAATTAGCAAAATTACAAACAGAAATTGATAAAATTGATGATGATGCATTTACTGTGATGCATAGCATAAAAGATGCAAAAGGGGGTATGATAAAGAAAAGGCCTTTGAAATGATGTAAGTTTATAATTGAAAATTAATTATCTAAAAATGAATCAGACTCTCATTTACATTAAGAATATGGTTTGCAACCGATGTATCAAGGTAGTAAACGAAGAACTCACTAAATTGGGATTCACCATTTCTGGAATAGAATTAGGTAAAGTTAATATTAAACAGCAACTCAATGATAGTGATCTGGAAAAAATAAAAATACGTTTGGACGAACTTGGTTTTGAATTAATCGATGATTATAAGAGTCGCATCATAAATCAAATTAAAACTCTTATTATTGAGATAATTCATCATCAGAAAGAGAAAGATGAATATAAAAACAGTTCCGAAATCTTAGCTACAGAAATTGGTAAAGATTATTCCTACCTCAGCAATTTATTTTCATCGATTGAAGGAATTACCATTGAAAAATATACCATCCTCCAAAAAATCGAGAAAGTAAAAGAACTATTGGTATATGACGAATTAAACCTCAGCGAAATATCCGTTCAAATGGGATATAGCAGTGCTCAACATTTATCCAGTCAATTTAAAAAAATCACAGGACTATCCCCTTCTCACTTCAAAAAACTTCGAAATCTAAAACGCAATCCTCTGGATAAAGTAGTACCTCCAAAAAAGCTATAAATTTTTTCAAAAATTGTATAACACTTAAGAAATCCACTCTATCGATCTTTGTATTATAAAATCAAAGAAAAATGGAAACCTTGACTCTTAAGACGAATATGCATTGCGAAAGTTGTGTAAACACGATGAAACCAGCTCTGAAAGGAATGAACAATATTTTAGGTTTTAGTTTTAACATGAATCATCCTGAAAAATTAGCCATTATTACAGGAGAGAATCTAGATCCTTTTTCAATCATATCAAGTTTTAAACTGGCAGGCTATACAGCTGAAGAATATAAGGAATCAGTTTTTCAATTTGAGGAATTAAAAACACCAAAAACAAAATTCTGGAATAATACTCATAATTGGAAACGGGCTTCGTTTAATACTTTAAATTGTTTAATTGGTTGCTCTATCGGTGATTTTGGAATGATCATCTTTTTACAAGCCAATTATCCGGAAACTAGCACGCTTTGGCAAATGATCCTAGCTATTATTGCAGGACTCACAACCTCAGTCGCATTGGAATCAACTATTCTTAGAGTGAGAGAACAATTTAATTGGACCTTGGCTTTAAAAACAGCTTTTTCTATGTCATTTATTTCAATGATAGGAATGGAAATAGCCATGAATACTACCGATTTCATGATTACCGGAGGCAAAGCCAGTTTTAACACCTTTACATATTGGATGGCTCTAATACCTGCCATGATTGCTGGATTTTTGTTGCCCCTACCCTACAATTATTACAAACTGCAAAAGTTCAATAAGGCTTGCCATTAATAAACATAGGTTTTAAGCTTGAAATCAAGCCTTAGATTTCTAATTCTTATGCTTACATTTGCTTTAGCACTAAAAATCGATTGCATTGCTTCTGAATAAAAAACAAATACTACTACTTTTCACAGCTATATTTCTAGCCAATCTCATCAATGCTCAGAAAATAAATTCGGAGGATTATAAAAACTTTACCCATTACGATCGTCTTATTGAGTATGCTTTCAGCAAAAAAATAAATTGGCTCAATAAAGAATATAAAAGCTATCAGCTGAACGAAAAAATAATTCTGAACTTAGAACTTCAAAAAGAAACTCAGAAGTATAAAGACTTAGCCCAAAGATATCGTTACTGGATGTGTTGCATGAATGAGAATCCCGAATTAGATTCCAACTACATCCAATTAAATCAATCCATTGATTCATCATTAACAAAAAATGATTTCCCCAATGAGAACGATGATGTTCGAACAACTATCAAAAAATATAACAATAGTATCAATCTTTTCAGGAGGTTGTATGCAAGCCATTTTTCTGTTATACAAGACTATTATAAAAAAAATAAAGCTCGTATTGAAAACTATGGTGCCTTTGCCTATTTACCAGATGTTGTAGCCAAGCTCGAAAACACTCGTCGTTCTTATTATTTAAAATAATTTTTTTATTTTTTTAAATATGAGTTCAAATTTTTTGAGCTTGATGGTGTGTATATGGATGTAAACACCCCCAATCATATTGCCCGACAAGCCATCATTAAAGGAATTGTTTTTATGATTAATGCTGGAAATGCTGGCTCTTATCAAATTTATAAAGATGCCCAAGAAAAATCAGAAGATATAAATGAAGCATTTATCCAAAAAAATCTTTGGTTTATGAAGATCGAAGAAAATGAAATTCCTGCCTATTTGATGATGAGAGATTTATTTGATAACCTTTATGCTAAAGCCTCTAAAAATGAAACAAATGAAATGAAAGCTTTGACATTTTATAATGAACACCCTGATATGTTTAATCGTCCTGCCAGTCGCCATATGGAAGTATTGAGTGTTTTAAAGATTAAACAGAATGAACGCCCTTACGAAGTTATTCGTCGATTCCGACAAAATGGGATCAATGCCTTATTACCAAAATATGATATTCAAAAAGGATTGCCATTTTACACTTTCACTATAGCTTCAAATCCTTATCCTATTAATAGCACCATTAATAGTGTAAAAGATAAATTTGTTGTACAAAAAAAATGGGGAATTAGTTATTGCGAATCAGAAAATAAACTGGAAAAATATTATCTAAGAGTAGATGAAGTCTTCCCTGAAATAAAAAAGGATTTTGAAAACTCCCAAAACGAAATCAAAGCTTATTGCAACTATTTGAAAAGCCAAAATGCTTTTATAAATCAATTAGGAATTATGATTTTATTTTAAAAAAGAAAAGTGGATACTATACATCTTAAGACTCTTCTCCACTTTTCTCATATTGTAAACTTATTTGTCTTCCGTTTCCAAAGCTTTTTCTGCTAAATATATTAGTTGGTTGTCCCAGAAACCATATTCAGTAACAATCTTGTCTCCAACAACCCCATATGCAACATGAACAGCGATCTCAATTTCTTCACTATCAGCAGTATATTTACCAACCCAAACACCCCAGAAAAGCACATACTTTTCTCCTTCATTTATTTCAATAATATCCCAAAGAGTTCCCTCATAGGTGTATGAGTATATATTTGAGGCGAAATTTTTGGATTCTTCAATTGCTTCATCAATTTTAATTCCGGGACTTGAAATCCAGGATTCATTATTCCATATTTTGACAGTATCGCTATAACAGGATCTAACGGTTTCCCAATCCTGATTTAAATAGGCCTCAAATGCTTTTTTTACTAAATCAATTTCAGGGGATTTTTCAAAATTTTGTTTTGGTTCTTGCTTAAAATTACAGGAAAAACTTCCAATCAAAACAAAAACTGTTAATCCAATTAAATACTTTTTCATAAGTTACCTCCATTTTTTAGTTTGTATAATTAAGTTTTCATGCATTAATAATATCAATAATTTCAAATTTAGTACAGGCTAACAATAAAAAGGCTTACATAAAACAATGGGGTTTATAATAATAAGGGTAAGTATTGAAGTATTTAAATCAGTGTATGAAAAGAATGAATAAACCCCAAACAAATCAAACTTACTATAAAATAGACGAGATGTCAAGTAATCAAGATGTTAGTTAATCAAAGTAAGAGAAGGCAAACAAAGAGGGCAGTATAAAAAACA
>JAOZUV010000184.1 GCA_029938505.1 Bacteroidales bacterium
TCCGTAACGAAGCCATTTCGGCACGTGCACATTGTATTTTTCATCAGGTTGAAGGTTTGTATATCGATAAAGATGTTTCATTTGCTGATTTAAAACAAACATTGCTTTATTTTGCTCGTGAGCTCTTTGGTGAACATACTAAAATTCGTCTTCGTCCTTCTTATTTCCCATTTACCGAACCCTCTGCTGAGATGGATATTTCCTGTAATATCTGTGGTGGTAAAGGATGCAATATTTGTAAATATAGTGGTTGGGTTGAGATTTTAGGTTGTGGTATGGTTGATCCCAATGTGTTGGAAAACTGTGGTATTGATAGTAAGGAATATACTGGTTATGCTTTTGGAATGGGGATTGAACGTATCACCATGTTGAAATACCAAATTGATGATATCCGATTATTTTTTGAAAATGATAAACGATTTTTAAAGCAGTTTAAATCTGCATTATAATTTATAAAGCCTTCCTAATCAGGGAGGCTTTTTTATTGAAAATTCATTAAAGTTTTTATAGTTTAAAACCCTCGTAGGGTTTAAAATTTCCTCGATATTTTATGTGTAAGATTTTAAATTTTTGATGAGCTGCAATTCGAGATCAACCATTAACTGATTGATATTTTTCACTTTTTTTAATTCAATTTCGTAAGCAGCTAGTAAGTTGGGAATTTTTTTTAAGTTCGAGATTAATTCTTTTTTTTTAAGATCCGAGAGATTGTTTTGTACCAATAAGAAATAATCAAATTGTTTGAAAGTCTGGATTAATTTTTTTTCGGAATGATGGTTTGAGATCAAGCAAAAATTATTATTTGTATCAGGGCAACGATAATAAAAGAGAGGGTAATTAAAAGATTGCTTTTGTTCATCTTCTAGCAAGAAATCTTCTGTTTTTTTGAGTTTTAGTCCCAATTCCTGATTGATAAAAAAACTTAAACGATAATCTTTTAAGTGGCATGAGATACCAATAAATGAAAATTCTGCAGTATAGTCGATATTTGAGCTAAGCTTTTTTACCATGCTTTGTAAAGGTACAAATCTTGAAATCACAAATAACAATTTTCAAATAACAAATAATTGCCAATCTTAAAAATAAAGTGGAATATTTGCTTAATGAAATTTATTTAATAGTTGTTAACTTATCTTTTATGATTTCTTTATAGGCTTTTTCGGCAGCTAATTTTTCAGCCCCTTTAATGGAATAGTCTTGAGCTTGAGCCATCTTTTCATTATCAATACTAACTTCAACAAGGTATTGTTTTTTGAACCCTTCCCCAATTTCTTCGATTACAGAGAAATTAACTTGTTTTTTTACTTTTTGGCTCCATTCTATCAAAAGGCTTTTATAATTAGCATCTTGTGTGGCTAGCTCATCAATATCCAGATGAACATTGATAATGCGTTCAAAAAAAATTTTTTTGGTAAAATTATATACTTTATAGATATACAAAGCACCAATAAAATCTTCGAATGCATCACCACACATTGATTTGCATTGAATACGCGATTCAGAGGATGATAGGATTAACTTATTGAGCCCCAATTTTTGCCCTAATTTATTTAATTGAGAACGGCTCACAATGCGTGATCTCATTTCGGTTAAAAAACCTTCGTCTTTATAAGGAAATGTTTTAAAAAGATAATCGGCTACAATAGAACTTAAAACAGCATCGCCTAGATATTCGAGACGTTCATTGCTTAATTTAAATCCATTGACCACTTTTTTTGCAACAGATTTATGTTGCAAAGCTAGCTTATATAAAAAAATATTTCCGGGATAGAACCCAAAAATATTTTTTATACTAAATAATAAAGATTTATTTTCAGAAAAATATGTTCGTATGAATCTAAAAAAATTCAAATTTTAAAATTAAGCTTTGAATTTTTTGAAGATAATTGAAGCATTATGACCACCAAATCCGAATGTATTACTTAAAGCCACATTAATAACTCTTTTATGTGCTTTATGATAAGTAAAGTTCAAATTATTGTCGATATCAGGATCATCAGTGAAGTGATTGATTGTTGGTGGTACAATGTCGTTTTGAACTGCAAGAATAGTTGCAATAGCTTCGATAGCACCAGCAGCACCTAATAAGTGACCGGTCATTGATTTCGTTGAGTTGATATTGATTTTGTATGCATGCTCACCAAACAAACTAACGATAGCTTTTGGTTCAGAAATATCACCAACAGGCGTGGAAGTTCCATGCGTATTGATGTGATCAATATCTGTGAGTTCTAGTTCTGCATCTTCGATAGCATTTCTCATACAATTTTGAGCACCTAATCCTTCGGGATGTGGAGCAGTCATATGATGAGCATCTGCAGAAAGACCGCAACCAGCAACTTCAGCATATATTTTTGCGCCTCTTGCTAAGGCATGTTCTAATTCTTCAAAAATAAGAGCACAACCTCCTTCACCTAATAAGAAACCATCACGGTCTTTATCAAATGGGCGAGAAGCTGTTTTTGGATCATCATTACGAGTAGTAATAGCATGTAATGCATTAAACCCTCCAATACCACCTTCAGTTACAGCAGCTTCTGATCCTCCTGTTACAAAAGCATCAGCTTTGCCTAAACGAATTAGGTTAAAAGCATCCGTTAAAGCATTTGCAGAAGACGCACATGCAGATACTGTTGCAAAATTAGGACCTCTAAAACCATATTTAATTGAAATATGACCTGAAGCAATATCTGCAATCATTTTTGGAATAAAAAATGGATTGAATCGAGGAGCCCCATCACCTTTAGCGAAATTTACCATTTCATCCTGAAATGTTTTAATCCCTCCAATACCTGATGCCCAGATAACACCAATACGATCTAAGTTGATTTTTTCTAGATCAAAACCGGCATTTTCAACAGCTTGGCTTGCAGCAACTAGTGCAAATTGCGAATAGCGATCATGTTTTCTTGCTTCTTTACGATCAAGAAAATCCAAAATATTGAAATCTTTTACTTCAGCAGCAATTTGACTCTTAAATTTAGAAGCATCAAATTGTGTGATTTGGTCTCCACCACTTACTCCATTAACCAAGTTCTCCCAAAGTTCGGGGATACTATTGCCTATTGGAGTAAGGGCACCAAGACCTGTAACTACTACACGTTTTAATTCCATGTAATTGGTTTGTTTATTTTACGTTTTCTTCGATGTAAGAGATAGCATCGCCTACCGTACCAATTTTTTCAGCTTGATCATCTGGAATAGCCATGTTGAATTCTTTTTCGAATTCCATGATTAGTTCAACGGTATCCAATGAGTCAGCACCAAGATCGTTAGTGAAACTTGCTTCTGGTGTTACTTCTGCTTCGTCAACTCCTAATTTGTCAACGATAATTGCTACTACTCTTGATTTAGTATCAGACATTTTTTTAAATTTTGGTTAAACAGGCTGCAAAGAAAGAAAAACTATCAAAAAAAAACAAAGAAAATCTTACATATTTCATTTTTCTTTTTCATAATGAGCGGATTAACAAATGTTTGTCCGTCCTATACTGGCATTCCTGCTTTACAATGATTACTATGTGAAGATAATACTTTAATTTTGACACGTCAAATAAACTTTGAGAATATTAAAATCATGAAAAAGATAGCCATTTTTGCGAGCGGCAACGGATCGAATGCTCAGAATATTGCAGAATATTTTGAGAATGATCCATTAATTAGTGTTCAATTAATATTGGCAAATAAGAAAGATGCTTTCGTATTGGAAAGAGCAAAAAAGTTAAATATTGCATCTGTTGTTTTTAATCGAGTCGATTTTTATACATCCAATACTGTATTGAAAAAATTGGAAGAACATAAAATTGATTTTGTTGTTTTAGCTGGTTTTTTGTGGCTAATTCCTGAAAATTTAATTCAAAAATACCCTCAAAAAATCATAAATATTCATCCTGCTTTATTACCTAAATATGGCGGTAAAGGAATGTATGGGGAAAAAGTGCATGAGGCTGTACATACTGCAGGCGATGCCGAAAGTGGAATCACCATTCATTATGTGAATAAGGAATACGATGAGGGCATGATTGTTTTTCAGGTTAGAACCAAGATTGATAAGACAGATACTCCCGACTCAATTGCCGAGAAAGTACATGCATTGGAATATGAACATTTCCCTCAAATTATTGAGAGTTGTGTGCTTTCTGAAATTTAATAGGTATTAAAGGAGCAAACCTCATCTAAGGGTTTTCGTATTTTTTCTCTTTGTTTATAATCTTCAGCAAAATAACCAACGCTGATTAATAATGCCAATGATCTTTTCTCCGGAATATTCAGTAAAGTTTTAATTTTTCTCTCATTATACCATCCTAACATGCATGTTCCCAAGCCTTCTTCTGTAGCTTGTAAGCAAATATGTTCGGCAGCAATTCCAACATCAATTAATTTCCACTCTTTCTTTTTTATTCGTCCACCTAGTCGATTTACCAATGTTGGTTTTTCTAAAGTGATGGCAATTATAATAGGTGCTTGATGAACAAATTTATTAAAGCTGGCTACTAAATCGTAGGTTTCTTTGGTAACTTTTTCTTTTAATTCAGGATTATCAATTATAATGAATTTCCATGGTTGTGCATTGCTTGCTGATGGAGCCAGACGAGCAGCTTCGATACAACGCATCAGTTTTTCTTTTTCAATCGGTTTATCAATATATTTCCTAACGCTTTGACGTTTAGTAATCAATTCAATAAATTTCATAAATAGACTATTTTAATCGTTCATTAATATTTTTCGTTTCGTCTTCAAAACCAGGTTTTCCTAATAAAGCAAACATATTTCTTTTGTAATTTTCAACACCTGGTTGATCAAAAGGGTTTACATCAATCATATAACCACTAACTGCACAAGCCACTTCGAAGAAGTAAATTAATTGTCCTAAATTATATTCATTTATTTCAGAAATTTCGATTTTAAGATTTGGTACTCCACCATCCCAATGAGCTAGACTAGTACCAATTTCGGCCATGTGATTAACTTCTGTTAATCGTTTTCCGCTGATATAATTTAAAGTATCGAGATTTGCCTGATCTTCTGGGATTTCAATTGTATGTTGGCTGTTTTTAACAGAAATTACTGTTTCAAAAAGATTGCGTAATCCATCCTGAATATATTGTCCCATGGAGTGCAA
>JAOZUV010000185.1 GCA_029938505.1 Bacteroidales bacterium
ATCGAAATGAATTTAAGATTTGTCCCATATTCAGTTCATTGCTTTGAATATAATTTTTCACAACTTCCTCTGCTTTTTCAGAAGTGAAATCGTTTAAAGAATTCAATAAAGAAATGATTTCAGTGAGTGCTTCTGGTACTCCCTCTTTCCATCTTTTCTTAATAATTTTTTGATCGTAACTTTCAGGTGCTATGAAAAAATAAGAACTCAAACCCCAAAAGTCAGTAGTGAAATTTGCACGTTCTTTTATTAATGTAACTAATTTTATAACGAATGAAAGTTCTGCTTCAATTCCCTTTTTTGCAAGCTCTAACATATAAATATTGGCAGCTTCTTCATCAGACATTAATTGTAGATATTGATGATTATACCAACGTGCTTTTTCAGGATCAAAACGTGCTCCTGATTTTCCGATACGATCTAAACTGAAAGCGTCTATCAATTCTTTTTCTGTAAAAATTTCTTGAGTGGTTCCTGGATTCCATCCTAGGAATGCCAACATATTTATAAATGATTTTGGGAAGTAACCTGACTCTTTATATCCTAATGAAATTTCATTAGTCTCTGGATTTTTCCATTCCATTGGGAATACAGGAAATCCTCCTTTATCGCCATCACGCTTACTTAATTTACCTTTCCCATCAGGTTTTAAAATCAAAGGCATATGAGAAAAAATAGGTTCTTCCCAATTAAAAAAGCGATATAATAAAACATGTGAAGGTGTTGAGTTCACCCACTCCGAACCTCTAATTACATGCGTGATCTCCATCAAATGATCATCCACAACATTGGCTAAATGGTAGGTTGGCATACCATCTGATTTGAATAAAATTTTATCATCCAGTTGCGTTGTATTAAAAGTTATATCTCCAAGTACATTATCTTTTACAATGACATTTTCATTTTCAGGAAGTTTAAGTCGAATGACGTAGGCGTCTCCTTTTTCAATTCGATGATTAAATTCTTCTTCGGATAAAGTCAACGAGTTTGTCATCTCTGTTCTGGTTTCAGCATTGTATTGCTGATTCGAACTATTGGATGCTTTTAATCGTTCACGCATAGCTTCCAATTCTTCTGGTGTGTCAAATGCGATATAGGCATTTCCTTGTTTCACCAATTGATCTGCAAATGCTTTATAGGTTTCTTTTCGTTCCGATTGCCTATAAGGTCCAAACTCCCCTCCTTTTCCAGCTCCTTCATTGGGTTCGATTCCACACCATTTTAAAGATTCAATAATATATGCTTCAGCTCCGGGAATATATCGGTTTTGATCCGTATCTTCAATTCGTAAAATAAAATCGCCATTATTTTTCTTGGCGAATAAATAATTATATAATGCAGTGCGCACTCCACCGATGTGTAATGGACCAGTTGGACTTGGCGCAAATCGTACTCTAATTTTTTTGGAAGTCATAATTTAATTTTTCGAGGCAAAGATAAAAAGAAATATTCTTCAAGAATTTTTTATTAACAATACTCTTTTTCAAAAAAATCATTACTATTTCTTATTTTTTGTAAAATTTGAATTATTTGATTGATTTTTTGAGACACTTAAATTGGCGTACTTTTTTTATTTGTATATATTGTAAGTAGCAGTAAAACAGCAGTATAATATTTTTCTTTAATCTAAAACAGTCATTCTTTAACTTAAAATAAGTGAATTATGATAAAGTGTAATAAGAATTAGCCCAATAAAATTTATGTATTTGAACATAAATATGTGTTTTAAAAATATTTCTTGTTTAAAAATACTTACATAAATTGGAAACCCTGATTTTAAAAATCAGTATAAATATCTTGAGTCAATAAATTTTTTATAATGGGTATCTTAAAAATTTCCAATAAGGAAATAAATTTAAATGAGATTGAAAATTTTATAGAGGATATTTGTGATCGCTACAATATTCGAAATTCGTTTCAAGGAAATGTGATTATTGCAATCACTGAATTAGTTTCAATTGTAATTAATTTAAGAGGAGAGGGGAAGTTAGTTTTTGAAAATCGCAAAAATGAATTTTCATTCAAATTTGTAATTGATTCAATTTCTGCTGATATGAATTCAGTTTTTTCAAAAAATCAAAAAGACTTAAAAATTGATTCTGATTATGAAAAAAGTGTTTTTCTGATCATGGGACTTTGTGATGATTTTAAAATTGATGAAGAGTCTTCAAGTATTTCAATATCATTTAAAAAAGAAGGAGTCGAAAAAGAAATTACTTCTCACCGTAAAGAATACCTGAAAAACTATTTAGGAAAGACAATAGAATCTCTTAGTTAGTTACTATGCTTGAACAAAATGTAGTTTATTTTTCAGAAGATGTTGAGTATGAGCATAATACAACTTCTGCGTCAAATCATACCATAGGCCAAGTCTCAGAAAATGAGAATATTAAGGTAAGTTTCTTAAATTATATTTTTTGTTCAGATTCCTATCTCCTTGAAATTAATAAGAAATATTTAGATCATGATTATTTTACTGACATTATAACTTTTGAATCTTCCGAGGGAAAAGGAATAGTGAGCGGTGATATTTTTATTAGTGTGGACAGGGCTGTTGAAAATGCAAAAGAATTTAAAGTTACTCTTGAAGAAGAAATTTTACGTTTGATTATTCATGGGCTTCTTCATCTTGTTGGATATAAAGATGGGACCGATGATGAAAAACTTATAATGCGTAAGAAGGAAGATTATTATTTATCTTTGTGCCCTAAAGATAAATAGAGTTTCACGTGGAACATTAGTATGTTTGAAAAATATGATGTCATAGTTGTAGGTGCTGGTCATGCCGGTTGCGAAGCTGCTGCTTCAGCTGCTAATTTAGGATCTTCTGTTTTGTTGGTAACAATGAATATGGAGAATATGGCTCAAATGTCATGTAATCCTGCAATGGGTGGAATTGCCAAAGGGCAAATTGTTCGTGAAATGGATGCTTTGGGAGGTTTTTCTGGAATTGTGACTGACAAAACAATGATCCAATTTCGGATGTTGAATAAATCTAAAGGTCCTGCAATGTGGAGCCCGCGTGCTCAAAGCGATCGTATGTTATTTTCAAGAGAATGGAGAAATATTTTGGAGAATACCCCAAATCTTGATTTTTGGCAAGACATGGTTAATGAAGTTTTGGTTAGAAATAAAAAGTTAATCGGAGTGAAAACAGCTATGGGTCATGAGATAAAATCCAAATCTGTAATTCTTACTAACGGGACTTTTCTGAATGGTTTAATTCATATTGGGACTAAGAAATTTGGTGGTGGCCGGATAGGTGAACGAGCTTCTGTTGGTTTAACCGAATCGCTAAGAAATAGTGGATTTGAATCTGATCGTATGAAGACTGGTACTCCTGTACGAGTTGATGGAAGAACCATTGATTTTTCAAAAATGGAGGAGCAGCCGGGTGATGAAATTCCTGGTAAATTTTCTTTTACTGATACGCCTAAATTAACTAGACAACGTAGTTGCTATTTAACGTACACAAGTAAAAAAGTTCATGATTTACTGCGTTTAGGCTTTGATGAGTCTCCTATGTTTAATGGAAGAATTCAAGGAATTGGTCCTCGGTATTGTCCATCTATTGAAGATAAAATTGAACGTTTTTCCGATAAGGATAGACATCAATTATTTGTTGAACCTGAAGGTTGGACAACGAATGAATACTATGTCAATGGGTTTTCTTCCTCCCTACCAGATTATGTTCAATATAATGCATTGCAAAGTATAGCTGGTTTCGAAAATGCAAAAATATTCCGCCCTGGTTATGCTATAGAGTATGATTATTTTCCACCAATTCAACTTAAATACTCTCTCGAAACAAAGTTGATTGAGAACCTGTATTTTGCAGGACAAATTAATGGAACAACAGGCTATGAAGAAGCGGGAGCTCAAGGCTTAATGGCTGGTATAAATGCACATTTAAAAATTAGTAATAAAGAAGCTTTTATCTTAAAAAGATCAGAAGCATATATTGGAGTTCTTATTGACGATTTAATTACAAAAGGAGTTGATGAACCTTATCGTATGTTTACTTCAAGAGCTGAACATCGCTTGTTATTACGACAAGATAATGCTGATATTCGTCTTACAGAACGAAGTTTTAATATAGGATTGGCAAGTGAAAGTCGACTAGAAAAAGTTCAGTGGAAAAAAAATCTTCTTGATGATATTCTTAAAAAATTTAAAAACACAGGGATTCAACCTAATGAAGTAAATGATTTTTTGGTTTCGATAGGCACAAATCCTATTTCGCAGAAAACGAAAATTGCAAGTTTACTTCTTCGTCCGCAAGTTAAATTAGCAGATATCTATAAACACACTTTGCTCGTTAAAAATTTGATGGATAGTTATGTTGGTTTAAATAGTGATTTGATTGATGCCATTGAAACATTAATTAAATATGAAGGTTATATACTAAAAGAGCGTGAATTAGCTGCTAAATTTGGCAAGTATGAAAACATTCCTTTAAAATCAGATTTTAACTATCATACTTTAGAATCACTTTCGTATGAAGCGAGAGAAAAATTAAATAAAATTAAACCACAAACAATTGGGCAGGCTGCCAGAATCAGTGGAGTTTCACCTTCTGACATTTCTGTTTTAGCTATTTATTATGGAAAATAAATTGTTTTGTTTCACGTGAAACATTGATTATGGAATTACTTAAAAAATGCCCCATTTGTGAGAGCATACGCATGGAAGATTGTATGCTTTCCAAAGATAATTTGGTCACTAAAAATATGTTTACAATCCAAAAATGTTTAGATTGTAATTTTAAATTTACTAACCCCAGACCAGATAAGTTATCCATTTCTAAATATTATATTTCGGAGGATTATATATCGCATTCTGGAGAGAAGGAGTCATTATTTAATCGCGTGTATGCTTATATACGGAATAAAAATATAGCTTATAAACTAGCTTTGATTTCTGAATCTAAAAAGGGGAATTTGAGTTTATTTGATTATGGTTGTGGAGTAGGAACATTTTTGAAAAGTGCTCGAGAAAAAGGTCATACGGTAAGTGGATTTGAACCTAGTTCACAAGCTCGAGAATTAGCGATACAATCAGGGATAGAGTTGGAGTCACTAGATCAAATTTTAAGTAAGAAAGAAAAGTGTTTTGATGG
>JAOZUV010000186.1 GCA_029938505.1 Bacteroidales bacterium
GATGAATCGTTTAATTGCAGATGGTGAGTTTAAAAAAGCCATTGCAGTGGTAAAAGAAGAGATTGCCATTCCTCATATTCTTGGATATATTTGTCCTGCTCCTTGCGAAAAAGTTTGTCGCCGAAGTACGAGTGATACACCTGTTCAGATTTGTCAACTCAAGAAATTTGTTGCTGCAAAAGATTTGAAATCTGAAAACGTTCATTTCCCTGAAAAACTAAAAGCATCAGGCAAAAAAGTGGCTATCATTGGATCAGGTCCCGCAGGATTATCAACAGCTTTTTATCTTTTAAAAGCCGGTTATGATTGCACTATTTTTGATAAGAATGAATTAGCTGGCGGAAGTTTGAGATATTTAAAGTTAGATAAAGAATTACCCCTTGATGTTTTGGATTCTGAAATTAATTATTTGAAACAATTTGGGGCTGATTTTAAACTAAATACAGAAATAAATCAATCCTATTTTGAAGAGAATTTGCAAAATAATTTTGATGCTATAGTATTGACAACGGGAGCAAATTTAAATATTAACATCTCAGGATTAGACTTATCTGAAAAAGGAATAAAAGTGAATATAGATACTTTTGAGACTTCTATCCCGTCTGTATTTGCATGTGGTAGTTCTGTTCGAACCATTAAAATGGCTGTTCGTTCTGTAGCTCAAGGAAAAGGAGTGGCAAAGGCTGTCACTCAGTTTTTAAATGCTGAAAAGATTGAAAAGACAAGCCGTGTTTTTAATTCAAAATTTGGTAAGTTGGTAGAAGATGAATTTGAAGAATATTTGAAAGAAGCTCCAAATAAAACTCTTCAAAAAAATATTTATAATGGATTGGATCCGTACGATATAGAGAATGCAAAAAAAGAAGCTGAACGCTGTATGCATTGCGATTGCCGAAAAATGGATAATTGTGCTTTACGGATTCATTCTGACTTTTATAAAGCTGATCGAAAAAAATACTTGCTCGCTGAGCGTAATAAAGTGACAAAGTTTTTCAAACAAGATGTCATTGTTTATGAGCCCGAAAAATGTATTAAATGCGGACTATGTGTTGAAATCAGTAGCCTAAAAAAAGAAGAAATTGGATTCACATATATTGGCAGAGGTTTTGATGTAAAGATCAAAGCACCATTTGGTAAATCTATCGATGAAGCTTTAACTAAAACAGCTATTGAATGTGCAAATGCCTGCCCAACGGGGGCTATCTCATTAATTGACTGAAGTATGAAAAAAATAATTATTTCTTTTTTATTGATATTTTTGATTACCTCCGTAAATGAGGTGAATGCTCAAACCAGTACTTGTTGGCCATCGTTTCGTGCCAATCAGGAATTAACGGGATATACTCCGGTTTCGCTTAGCGATTCCTTTGAATTAGAATGGAATTTTAAAACAGGGGATGCCATTAAATCTTCAGCCGTTATTTGTAACAATCAAATTTTTATTGGTTCAAATGATGGATATGTTTACTCCCTTTCAATGGATGGAAAACTGATATGGAAATTCAATGCAGAAACATCAATCGAAGCAGCTCCTCTTATATTGGATAATACTATTTATGTTGGTTCGCTCGAAGGTGTTTTATTTGCTTTAGATTCTAAAACAGGTGTTTTAAAATGGAAATATGCTACCGATGGACAAATATCCGGTTCATCAGGATGGATATTTTCACCAGATAAAAAAGAAAAATGGATAATTACGGGTAGTTATGATTTCTTTCTTCACTGTGTGAATGCAAAAAATGGAATTCCGATCTGGAAATTTGAAGCAGATAATTATATCAATGGAGCTCCTGCAACGGATGGAAAAATTGCATTATTTGGTGGTTGCGATGGCTTTCTTCATATGATTAATGTTGCAGATGGTAAAGAAAAAGATAAGATTGATGTAGGAACTTATATTGCTTCTTCCGCTTCTATCAATGATGGGAAAGTTTTTTATGGAAATTATGACGGAGATATTTATTGTTCTGATTTAAGTAGCAAAGAAACGCTTTGGGAATATAAAGAATCAGGTCCAATTTTAGGATCCCCAGCTATTGCTGATGGAAAAGTAATCATCGGTTCACAAGACAAAAATCTATATTGTTTCGATCAAGCTACGGGCAAAGTTTTATGGAAATTTAGAAGTCATAGAAAAATCGAAGGTTCTGCAGTCATTGCAAAAGGTAAAGTCGTTATAGGCTCGGGTGATGGAAGAATTTATTTATTAAGTCTCGAAAGTGGCGAAATAATTTGGTCTTATGAGATAGGTGCTCCTATTTTTGGAACTCCAGCTGTAATCAAAGACAAAATTATTATTGGAGCCAGCGATGGTCGAGTGTATTGTTTTGGTTCAAAAAAATAAGTTTTAAGAAAATGAAGATTGTAAATATAGTCCCTGGTTTTGGTGGTTCGTTTTATTGTGGAAATTGCTTGCGTGATAGTGCTTATGTAAAATCTTTACAGGCTACAGGCCATGATGCTATTACCATTCCTATATATTTACCCTTAACGCTTGATGGTGAAAACAAATCAAAGTTTCCTGTTTTTTATGGTGCGATCAATATTTATCTGAAGCAGCAGTTTCCATTTTTGCGGAAGATGCCTAAATGGATGGAGAGTTTTTTTAATTCTTCTTTTTTATTGAGATATGCAGCAAAAAAAGCAGGCTCAACACGTGCACATGGATTGGAATAAATGACCATGTCTATGTTAAAAGGACATGAGGGTTATCAGAAAGAAGAGCTTCAGCAATTGATTGATTTTCTAAAAAATGATATCAAACCCGATGTCGTTCATTTATCGAATGCTCTTTTAATGGGGCTTGCAGGAAAGATTAAGTCAGAACTTGGCATTCCGGTTGTTTGTTCTTTACAGGATGAAGATGTTTGGATTGATGCCATGGCTGATAATTATCAAGAGCGACTTTGGAATTTGTTTTCTGAAAAAGCCAAAGATGTTGATGCTTTTATAGCTGTGAGTAAATTTTATGCAGATGCGATGCAAAAGCGCATGAATATTGAAGCGAAGAAACTAAATGTAATTCATATTGGTATTGATCCTGATGTGTTTGATGTCAACCTTCCAGCACAAAACCCTCAAGTTATAGGTTTTATGTCGCGGATGAATGTGGAAAATGGTTTTGAAGTATTTATTGATGCCTATATCAAACTCAAATCAAAAGCTGATTTCAAAGAAGTTCAATTAAGATTATCCGGAGGAATGACAGGCGATGATAACGCATTCATTAAAAAGCAAGTAAAGAAATTAAAGAAACATAAATTGTTGGATGATGTTGTATTTGTGGAAGAGTATAAGGAAGAATTTCTTAATCAGTTTTTCCAACCTTTAACTTTATTATCAGTACCCGTTTTAAACGGAGAAGCCTTTGGTTTATATCAGATTGAATCTTTAGCCTGTGGTGTTCCGATAGTGCAGCCTGCATTAGGTGCTTTTCCTGAGGTTATTGAAACAAGCAGAGGTGGAGTGACATATACTCCCAATACCCCCGAGGCTCTATCTCAAAAATGGGAGGAAATATTATCAAAGCCGGAAGCTTTAAAACGGATGAGTGTAGACGGAAGAAAGAGTGTTGAAGAAAAATTTAACAGCAAACTTCTTATCGAAAAAATATTAAATGTCTATCAAACAGTTGTAAATAATAATTAGTTTAAATTTGAATTATGATCAATCTTAAACAAATAAACAAACATTATTATAATAATTCCGGAACTGTCAAGCAGGATGTTTTGATAGATATTTCTATGAGCATAAATGCAGGTGATTCTATTGCTATTGTTGGACCTTCGGGTTGTGGTAAGAGTACTTTACTCAACCTAATCGGGAGTATTGATAGTCCAACTTCGGGTAGTATTGAGTTTGATGAAAAAAATATTAACCAGCTAAATGATATTGAATTATCAAATTTGCGTAATAAACAAATTGGCTTTATTTTTCAAATGCATCATTTGTTGCCACAGTTAACGGTTTTGGAAAATGCATTGTTACCAACGCTTGCAGATTCGAATAAGAAAAATAAAAATGCCATTGCTGAACGGGCATTACAATTGTTGGAGCAGGTTGGTTTAAAAGATAAAATTCATCAATTCCCGGGGCAACTTTCGGGTGGCGAATGTCAGCGAGTTACAGTTGTGCGTGCATTGATTAATAAACCAAAATTGATTCTGGCTGATGAGCCAACAGGTTCACTTGATCAGAACTCGGCTGAACAAATAGGAGACTTATTGGTTGAAATCCAAAAGGAACAAAATATTGCATTGGTTGTGGTTACTCACTCAAAAAGCTTAGCTGCCAAAATGAAAAAGCAATTTAGTTTAATTGATGGTAAACTGGAGCTCCTAAAATAAACTGCTATGACCCTTTTAAAGCTTATCTCCAGAAGTCTTTGGTATTACCGAAAAAGCCATTTTGCTGTTTTTCTAGGAACCTTGATCAGTACTGCTATTTTAACAGGTGCACTTATTATTGGTGATTCGGTAAAATATAGCTTAAATAATTTGGTAGAAAAGAGACTTGGGGAAATAATTTTTTCAATGGAAACAGGCGATCGTTTTGTAAGCGATACACTATCTTTTAAACTGGCGAATTCTTTGAACGTTAAAACTGCCTCTGTATTAATGCTAAACGGAATAAGCATTGAACCAGCTTCTTCAGATCGCATAAATAAAACCCAAGTAATTGGTGTTGATAAAAATTTCTGGAGTTTATCAGGACTAAAGATTGCTGAATTAGGAGAAGATGAGGCAATTATCAGTAGTAATATGGCTGATCGTTTGGGACTGCAAATGGGCGATGAATTTTTGCTACGTGTTGAAAAGAAAAGTTTTATTCCCTCTAATGCTCCTTTTGTAAAAGAAGATGAAAGCTCCAAAGCTCTGCGTTTAAAAATTATTTCAATTGCAGATAAAAATCATATGGGTCGATTTAGTCTGAAGAATAATCAAGTGGCACCTTATAATGTTTTTCTGTCGAAAGCATATTTAGCGAAAGAAATTGAGATTCCCGGTTATTCCAATATCGTTCTGATCGGGAATAATAATGAAAAATCTTTAAGGTCTGAGGCTGTTAATCAGCAATTAAAACAGCACTGT
>JAOZUV010000187.1 GCA_029938505.1 Bacteroidales bacterium
GAATATTTACTTTTTGTCGACAGTGATGATTATATAGATACGGAATGTATAAAAGAGTGTATTGATTTATTTGTCAAGCTAGAAGTTGATATTATCTTTTTTGACTCAACTCAATTACGTGAGTTTGATTATACTGAACCCGATAATACTAAAAGAAAAAAAGTTTTTGACACAACAGTAAAGTCTGGGATTCAATTTCTTCAAGAAGAAATTAAAAAGAATGTTATAAATTATTCTTCTGTAATGTTAATTATACAAAAGGATTTTTTATTGAGAAGTAATGTAAACTTTCAAGAAGGGATAATTCACGAAGATATTCTGTTTCATTATTTGATTCTTTTAAAAGATTGCAGTGTATGCTATTTACCAAAAGACTTTTATTATAGAAGAATAAGAGAAAATTCTATTGTTACTTCAAAACAAGGTTTAAAAAATGTTATTGGATATAAAACAACCTTTGAAATCTTATGGAATAAGATTAATACAAATACCAAAAAAAATAAAGTTTTGCTTTATGAGTGTTCAAGACGTTTCTTAATATCCTTAAGAATATATATGAAGACAACAGATAAGATAGAAAGAAGGAATATAAAATATAAAATTGAAGAAATGTTTAGCCTAACCAAAGGAAAAAGAATAGTATTTATGCTTTCTATATTTCGAACATATTTTAAAACAACACTTTCTCGTTAATAAGAAATACAACAAAAATTAAATCCCGTATACTTACACTGTTAATTTGATTTTCTTTTCAATTTGAAGACCAACTTCTTATTATAAATATAGAATCCAAGAGTTATCATGAATAGCCCTACTATAATAAAAGAACTTATATAGGAAATAACACTACCTATCATGTACTCAGGGGCTATATATTTAAATTCAACTTTATGTTTCCCTTCAGGAACTTCAACCCCCCTTAATACATAATTACATTGAAATACGGGCACCTCTTCACCATCAATAAAAGCATGCCAATTTGGATAATATATTTCTGAAAAAATGGCTAAACTAGTTCTATCCGTTGTTATATCATAAATTATATTATCCATTTTATATGAGGCTATTGAAATATTTCCATTTCCTACCTCCGACCCATTTTGACGAATGCTAATTTCTTTTTTGAAACGATTATTAATAATTGCTGTTTCAAGTGGATTAAAGTTGCTCAAAGCTTCAATTTCTTTGTTAGCATTCTCTGCCCAAATAATTTCATATACCAACCAACCCACACCATATGAATGCGGATTTATTATTGGTGAAGAATCGTGATTATAAATAATATATTTGGTATTTAGCATATTTATTACAGGAGACTTAAAAAGTATTTCTTTATAATTTCTAAGATTAGCTCTCAATATTCTTGTCTCTTTGTCTAGCTGATAATCTACAAGTTCTTGATAACGCCGTAGTTTGGCTGCATTGTACCCACCTAAAGATCTATGAAAATAACTAGTACGTGAATCCTGAGATAATACTTGAGTGAGATCAAGCACTCTAAAATTATGTTTATCCTTTTCTGCTTGCAAAATAAATCTGTCAGCTTTAAATGGTGTAATAATTTCTTTTCGTTTACTTAACTTTCTTGAAAATTGATCTTTGTCAAGAAATCTAATATTTATGCCCCATAAATCAACAAGTACAATTATTCCCATAAAAAGAATAAAATAAGCACTTTTAAGCTTCTTTTTAACTACAAAAAGGTATACTCCAACAAAAGCCGCAAATATCAAAAAAAATGATCTTAAAGCATCGCTTTTTAAATCAGCTTTACGTTTTTGGATTATATCTATTTGCATTTTATCAAAAACAGCTAGTAATTGTTGGTTAAGAGGTTTCCCAGATTGTCGAGCATATTCCTGGGCTTTCACAACACTCTCAGGTATTATTTGACCACTTTGTCCCAAATACTGTTTTTCAAAATTTCCTGCAATTCCTGGTGCGATCCAAAACAATAAACAAATACCTCCAACAATAAATACAGAAATAAGAATCTGTTTCTTAATTTTATCTTCAAGATATTCTTTAGCAATAATTTTCTGTAAACCTAATGTAGCTCCTAAAGGAATAGATATCATCGCAATAACTAAGGCCCACGATGGATTCCTAAATTTATTGAAGAATGGCACATTATAAAAAAAGAAATCAAAAATTATTGAATTATACCCCCAACAAAGAAGTATCGATAAGATGGTCGAAATTAACAACCACCATTTCATAGCTCCTTTTAATAAAAACATTGCTAATACAAATAAAAATATAAGGACTGCTCCAATATACATTGGACCTGTAGTAAATGGCTGATCCCCCCAATAATCACTACCACCACCTCCTTTTAAGTTTGGTATTAAGATATTAAATGTTTCATCTATCCCATAACTCCATGAAGTGGCATAATCATAATCTAATCCAGAAGATTTACTTATTTCGGATTTTTCTATCCCATTACTTACATTAGTTCCTGAAAGCTCAGAAGTATTCCTGATTGAGTGTTTTTGGAATTCATATTGTGGATAAAGAACATTCATACTAGATCCTAAAGCAATTAAGCCAAATACGAATATTACAAAAGATGTAATTATAAATTTTTTCCATGTATTTTCTAGAATCGCTTTAACAAAAAATACAACAGCAAAAATTGCAAGTAAAATAACTGCATAATAGGCCATTTGTGGGTGGCTAGAAGATAATTCGAAAGAGGCAAAAACTCCAACTAATGAAGCCCCTAGCCATCGATTATATTTATAAGCAATTATTACAGAAGCTATAAGAGGGGCTATATATGCAAAAGCATAAACTTGAGTATTATGTCCTGCTGGGATTAATGTAAAAAAGAAAGTTGTAAATCCATAACCAATTGACCCAACTATACTCAACCAAGGATCAACCTTTAACACCCTGAGTAAAAAGAAAAATCCTATCAACATTATCATTAAAGGAACTGCAGGAAAAACACCAAATAGTTTTTGTAAAATATTTTTAATTGGTGCAACTAGATCACCTGGATTAGAAATACTTATGAAAAGCCCAGGCATCCCTGAAAAAACATTATCTGACCATTTGGGTGTTTCCTTATACTCTTTCTGAAAATCAGATATCGCCTTGTTCTGATATCTCCATGCCAAATTATCACTCCCTCGTAATTCTTTTCGCTCTAGCAAAGGAGAAAAATAACTGTACGATAATACGTAGAAAATAATAATTGCGATGAAGTATGGTAAAAAATTTACTTTTTTCATTTTTTATACAGATTATTTTTAGCGTTATATGTCCATTTATTAAATAGAACAAAAAGAATTAACCCATTATATGATGACAGAAATACTACATATTATTAGGACGTAATTAAAAATAAACACCTCATTTAAAAACAATAATTACTCTTCTATTTCTTCAAAATCAATAACATCCCCTAACTCATCTTTTTTACCAGACTTTTTCTTTTGAGGAACATAATCTACATTCACTTCACCCGCTTTTTTTGATTTTGCATCTGCTTGTTCGCCCATATTATTCATCATCCGATTTTGAGCTTTTTTAATAAACATGGATAACAAATATGGAGCAATATATCTCATAAATAATTTAAAGAGATAATAAACTACTATTAGAATAAAAACTATGCGCAAAAAAGCCATCAATATTAAATTTTAGTCATTATAATGCGAAGTTATTGATTTTTTGAGAAAAGCGAAAATAATTAAAGATTATTAAGAGTTTCGAGGAGGAGGAGGAGGAGGAGGAAGTATAAACAAAAAAAGAAGGTCAGCCATAGGCTGCCTTCTTATAATATTTTTAAAGAAAACAAATTACATCTCGTCAGAAACAGTCAATTTTTTTCTGCCTTTTGCTCTTCTAGCTTTAACGATCTTACGACCATTAGCAGTTGACATTCTTTCTCTGAACCCGTGCTTATTTCTTCTTTTTCTATTCGATGGTTGAAATGTTCTCTTACTCATTTTATCTTTATTTTTGGGAGTGCAAAGATATGTCTTTTTTTAGTTTGCACAAATTATTTTTTATAAAAAATCGAAAAAAATGCAGCAGTCGACTTCTAGCCTACTGTTGCATTTCAGATAATTTATTTTTTTGGTACATTTTTTAATGTCTCAACAAGGTAATCCCAAAACAGACCAACCGTTTCAATATTCACCATTTCGTCTGGTGAATGCGGGTTACGGATAGTTGGTCCGAATGAAATCATATCCCAATGAGGATAAGTAGCACCTAGGATACCACATTCTAATCCTGCATGAATTACTTTTACTGCTGGAATTTTACCATATTTATTATTGTAAATCTCTTTCATCGTTTTAAGGATTGGAGAATTTACATTTGGCTTCCAACCTGGGTAAGCACCAACATTTTCGGGAGCTGCACCTACATTTGCAAATACTTTATAAATAGCAGCAGCTATTTTATCCCTTTCAGAATCAACTGCACTACGTTGCAAACTTGCAACTTCAATTTTACCTTCACCTGACTTAATGATTGCCAAATTAGAAGAAGTTTCGACAACACCTTCCATATCTTTACTCATGGCAATTACACCATTTGGACAAGTACTTACAGCTTCAAATAAATTTGCTTGAGTTTCAGCATCAATTAAACAACAAGGAGCTTCAGCAACTTCAGCAACAATATTTATTCCTGCATCAGTGTCTTTCAATTCATTTTTTGCAAAAGCATCAAATTCTTGAACAAAGGCTAAAAATTCTTTCACTTCACCTTCAGGAACAACAACAGTTGCAAAAGCTTCGCGAGGTATCGCATTACGCAAACTTCCAGCATCGATATTGGCTAAACGCAATCCATATCTTTCTGAAGCATTCATCATTAAACGACTTATTAAGATACATGCATTCCCTCTGCCTTCATTAATATCTAGCCCTGAATGCCCACCTCTTAAACCAGTTAAGCTTAATTTAAAAGCAGCCATACCAACAGGTACATCTTCGCTTTGATAAGTAAATACAGAATTAGTATCAACACCACCTGCACAACCAACATATAATTCACCTTCATCTTCTGAATCAAGGTTCATTAAAATATCACCATTTAGAAAACCTGGTT
>JAOZUV010000007.1:0-9475 GCA_029938505.1 Bacteroidales bacterium
TTTAACTCCATTATATTCATCTATAGAATCACTCCCATATACAATGCCACTAAACGTGGTTTCAAAGCTATTACCTAAATTAGAGACTAAACAAATCTTTTCATCTCGATAAAAAACTAAATTACCTATTCTTAAGTCAGTTTGTTTCATAATTAGCACATTTTCAAATTCACTAATTTACAATTTTATGGACACTGAGCGGAGTCGAAGTGTTAATTTTCATAATCTTTATCAAATATACGCAAAACATCACCCGATCTCACGCCACTATATTCCATGCCAAATTTAATGATGATCAGATTATTTTTACTGTAGGAGAATTCAAATTCATTTGAAATATTTGATACTCTCTCCCCATTTTCAAACACATTATAAATGGATACTGTGCTGGCATCATTAAAATGGAGTGCCTCATACACATCTCTATAATCATGCGAAATTTCTGGAACTAAACTAAAATCTTGTGTTTCCACAAAAACCCTCCACGTTGAACCAACCAGCTCCAATTTACTATTGTCAATGGTTTCCATTTTTTCAGTACAGGAGCAAAAAATAAATAAAATCGAAATAAATAAGAGTAGTTTTTTCATGGGTTTGTATTTACGGACACTGAGCTTGTCGATTGTCGTTTCGACTCCGCTCAACGAACAGTTTAATTCCAACTAAGATAGGGGTATTTCTTTTTAAGATCAACAACTGGAGGTTTTTTTGTCATCACTTCAGCAACCACCCGATCATTTTTAAGCAACATATCGGTAATAGTACGAGGAGCCAGATCAAACTCTTTAGCAAGTTCATCAATTACATGCTCATAATTCATTTTACGGATCATTGAATAAAAATAAAAGCGATTGATTATTTTATCGTTTCGCCTGTTTAAGCGATCTGCTGAGCGTCCTCTAATATCTGTTTTTAGAGTTTCAGCTTCAACATATTTGTCGTAAAGTTTACGTTTGCCGTTTGCCATTTTGCAGGGGGTTTCTACAAAGATAATAAACGAATACTAACTAATGGTTGTATAAAATGTGTTTTTTTAAAAAATCTTAACTTGAGATAAGAAATTTTTTAAAGCCTTTATATGAGTGTACACTTTTGATCGTTCATTTGAGTCAAGACCATCGTTATGTGAAGAGCACAACCAATCCTCAAAAACCTCATCCAGCGTATCACTTATATTTTCAGGTTCGTCAACCATTTTAATATTTGCAATTGACGCTCCAAGGTTAAGCTTTTGAACAGTGGCTACTTTAACAGGAAGCCTTTTAAAAAAAAGAAATAAAATCCCGAATAATACAAGCACAAAAACGAACAAAAAAGCCAATACATAAAACACCATTCTCAGTTGTTTTGAGATCGTGCTTTCTGATTTCGTTTCACCTTCATAAGCCGACACATAAATACCATTACTTAAAAGCTCCTGTTCAATTTCGGTGGCTTTTTGACGGTATTGCAAGGCTATTGCCTGATTGTCTATTTTGGTGTAAATTTCATAAAGGGCGTAACAAATATCTTTAATCGCAGGCTTGATTCCAATCTTTTCTGCAATATCAAGGCTTTTCAGACAGTACTCCAGAGCCTTATCATATTCCTCTTTTTGCGCATAAGCTTTACCAAGACAGTTTAATGTAATTGCATAATTACCTCTGTCCTCCAGTTTTTCTTCAATTAGTAAGCTTTCGGTTAACTGTTTTATAGCTCGATTAAAATTACCTTTGTCGAAATAAGTTAAACCAATATTATGTATAGTCAGTGCAATATCTTTTTTGGAGTCAAGCTCTTGTTGAATTTTTAATGCATGTTCATAGTACTTCAGCGCATCCTTATAATCTTTTTTGATACGATATACCTGACCTAAGTTAGCAAGCGTTTTAGCAATCTCTCCTTTATTGCCAAGCTCCTGCTTTATTTTTAATGCTTTATTGTGATATTTTATCGCAATCTCAAAACATTTCTGATGCCGATGAGTCAATGCTAAATTCTCAAACGCACGACTCATACCCAATTGACTTCCATTTTGCCTATAATGTTCTAACGCACGAAGGGAGTATTTTAAGGACTCAGAATATTCGCCCTTTTTTCGGTAAATAATTGACAGATTATTCCAAATATTTACAAATTGATCTTTTTCAATTTTACGAGTTTCAGCAATTTCCAATGCTTGCAAATACGCATCAATCGCATTATTAAGATTGCTTTGGAGCTGGTAAATATACCCTGTAAAATTTAAAATATAAAGTAGCTGAGCAGGCTCATCAAGCTTCTTAAATATTTCAAATGATTGATTAAAATAATGTAGGGACTCAGTTTTCTTATTCTTAGAATTAAAATCCAAAGCCATGTTTCGCAGGCTAATAGCCCTCTTCCTTTCTAAATCATATTGTAAACTGTCAATTATCGATGACTCTTTTGCCACCGATAATTGAACTGTTATCAACATGACTACCATCAAACATATTTGTTTCATAATTATTTCATGTTAAGTTTGGTTAAAAAAAACCTAGTTCCCGTCGTCAGGTGGTGGTGGTGGCGGAGGATCAGTAGGCTCTGTGTCATGAAATACAATAAAATACTTTTTCATGTTTCCTAATATTAAATTTTTATCTACTCTATTATAGCTTTTCGATTTCCGCTAATGCAATTAATACTAATTTTCAAGTATTGTCTCGTTATTTTATAAAAACACCCTTTATTATTAAGAAAAAATCATTTTAGTATCCACTTACCTCGATGATCCTTTTCAATAAATTTACTCATATGACTGTAGATTACGAAAGCACCCACGCAAGTTACATTCGATTTTTCGGCAATTTTAATAAAGTCAAATTTTAGCTCCTCATTATTTAATCTATCGGTTCGAGTATTTAAAGCCTCCAGAACCAATTTACTCACACTTTTATATGCTTGACTGTTTGGGTTGGTATAATCAGCCACAGGATTACGGACACTGAGCGGAGTCGAAGTGTCAGCATCAGATTGCTTCTGATCAAACAAAGTGGCTTGTATTTTGTTTTTAGGTTTGGGCATTATCTTTGCTTCTTAAATGCTCAAGCTTTGCTTTTGCTAATCTAAAAACAATAATCATTTCATCGTAAGTCAAGCCAGCCGCTTCCATTTCATTAATCCAACCATCAATCAAGATTTCGGTTTTTGTTTTTTTACTCATAATTCATCACTTTTTTATCCACCGTAGCTTTAACGAATGTGGAATAATTTATAACTCTTTTTTTGCGCAGTTTAAAACCTTCTAAAATCTGGATTAGCCGTTGTTACCGAATAAGGTATTTTACCTTTATATATCCCAATATCCATCGGCATAGTTTTAAATTTATCAATAATATTATTTACTTGCTGTTTTTTATCAACTTCATTTTCGTAATCAATACAGATGCATCTACGGTCGCCACCGTTATCGTTTTTATACCATTTTAAGGTTAAAACAAATTTGTATCTTTTATCTTTACTCATAACTCATCATTTATAATTCATAATTTTTTTGCTTGCCATGCGCAGTCGATAACTTTATATATAAATTCATTGCTTCGCAACGCTTCATATATATTTGTTATCGACCACTATGCCATTTTTTGATGAATCTGCATCAACACATCATTAATCACTATTTTCTCGTACTCTCCAAAGGTTTCGAGTATCGGGTGAAACACCTTTTCAAAAGCAGCCATTTCGGGGGCTTTAAGCTTGATACTATTCTTATCATGCTTTAACTCACCCAAACGGGCAATCATGCGTTTAAACAGCTTCCCAATGGCATGATAAACTAAAATGCGCATGCACTTATCATATACCACATCCATTGCCACGGCATTATTGATGCAAATAAAAAGGGTTTCAAATTGCTTTTTGCTCAACTGAAGCTTCAACTCCAAGCTTTGCTCTATTTTGATAGGTAGATTAGTATTCATCATTCCAGTATTCTTGGTTTAAATAAGTTTTCGGATAGGCTTTTTGAATGCCTTTATTCTTTAAATGTGCCTCGTATTTTGGAAGGTGTGCAAATACAAGTATTTTATTGGCTTTGCTGAGTTTGTTCCACATTGGCTCTACTCTTTTTTTGCCTGTTTTATAACCATACTCAAGCCAAAATCGCTCAAAGCTTAAATCCTCCTCCTGAACCTGAATATTAAAGTGACCGAGCTTTTTAACGTCCTCGATCATTTTCTCCTCATAAGGAAAGGGGAAGTTTTCATTATAAAACATATATCGGAGCTGTTTTGACCCATAGTCACCTTCTATCTCCAATGCATTTAAAAGACCGTTTAAATTGTATTTAAACACTATTTTAATGCTGGTTGTTTTACCTGTTAAAATGTAGATCATTGCTTGATGTGTTAATGTGTTAATGTGTTAATGTGCTTATGATCCCTGAACGGAGTCGAAGGGTCGCCCATAATCTCATCCCATAAAAAGGGAAAACAAAGCTGATTGTTTGGTGTTGGATCAGGCTTGGGCGCATCGTTTTTTATATTTCCTTTTTTTACTTGGTCTGCTTTGTAACCTTTTATGATTTTGCCTTGAGTTTATAGGGGTCGGCTCATATTTAAGATCATGATAGCACTTAATTATATTCTCCTCAAATGAAGGAGGTGGCTGCATAATTTCATCAAGCTGATCCATCACAATCAATTCTGTTTCTGAATCAACTATTTTTTGTAAAGCCTTTGCGGTATCAACTCCAGCTCCAGCACTCCCAATGATTAGTATTTTTCTCTTTTCCATAACCTAATACCTCAAATCAGTCCAATGAATAATCTTGCCTTTAAAATCGGTATCAAACCACCTGAAAAAATCCTCCACTGAATCAAAGCCTTGCTTACGACAATACTCATAACCTTCTAAAAAGAAAGCTCCTGCATCACCTTTGTTTATTTCGTTACCTTCAGGTTCACATGCGTAAAAAGCATAGTCAGATTTCATGGCAAGCTCCTCAGCTAAACCGAGAGTCATTTCGGGTATGCTTTTACAGCTTGGTATTATTTGTGGTTTATAGCCTTCAATAAATTCATTCAGCGTTTTACAGGCATATAATAACACTAAAGCTTGAATCTGATCAACCTCCAGTTTTTCACCATATTGATACACATTTGCATAAATCTGATCCTTATACTTCATTTGTATAATAATTGGGATATGAGGGTTAAAATAGCTTGGTAAATGGCAATGATCATTATTCATTAAATCAAGATCATCAATTTCGCCAAGTTTTATAAATATTGGGTTGGGGAGGTTTCTGTTTTCCATAATTAAAATTTTTAATAAAGAGGAGCGTTCATTGAGCTTGTCGAAATGTCGCTCCTCTTTGGTGATCTATCTATTTGATGGGGGATTATATTTCATGCTTATATACTCGAAAAATTAAGCTCTATCGCTTTATATTGCTCTTGTGTATCTTTCACCCAAACTCGATAATAAATCTTACTAGAGGGATTCCTAATACTTTCTTCCAATAAATTCATGGCTTCCTGAAATAAAGGCTGTTTTATCTTTTGACGGTATTTGAGTAAACCCATCACTTTTTTAGTGTCAAGCTTACCTCCGCTAGTTTGAAAAGCATCGGTCACCATATCCTTAATAAATGCAATTTTACTGTCCAAATGGGCATCTAAAAACAGATCAAGTTTTTCTCGGGCAGCAGCAACACCCATATCATCAAATACAATTCTTTCGTTTACATCACGCTCCACTTTAATTGATCTGTCAAAATTATGCCAAGTAAAATTCCCTTTTCCTTTAGTTTGAATTCCCTTCTCTAGCATATAAGCCTGCTCCACCTCATTACATATGGCTTGAATGGTTTCTTTGTACTTTACCAAACCCTCATTAAGGTTATTGGCCTTGCGTACTAATTCAGCTGATTTACGCTCCATTAGTCGCTCTACTTTGGTAGTTCGGTTGTATGGGATTCTCGTCCCACTTTCGTCAATCCAGAACTCTTGATTTGATTTTTGATTTCTCATGATTATTGATTTATTTGTTAAGTTCACGTAAGTATAATCTGTGTTTTGTATGACGATTTTTTGCACGTTCAATATCTCTGCGTTTTAATTCCTGATCCAGTAAATTATCTGGAACTTTGTGCAGGGGAGTTTTGGTTTTTGCTGTCATATCTTAAAATTTTGATTTTGGATTTAATTGCCAGTAAACACCTATTTTATCATAGCCTCCATACATTTCAAAGCGATGGTATATCATTGATTTGGTTGGATGGATGCATTTATGCTCATATTTGATTGTAATACGGCTTATTTTATACTTGAGAGCAAAAGTGTAATCGGTTTGTAAAGGCTGAAATTTTAAGCCATTAATACGAGAGGTTAATGTTTCAACACGCATATCGGCTAATAGGTTTTTGAGTATTTTAAGCTCAAAACCTGCCATCAGATAGATTGTTAAAGCATTCGGTTTATTATTATAAACGGATTGCTCAACTGGTAATAAAGGCACATCAATCACCTCTTGCGTATAAGTATAATTATAGTCTGTAAAATACTCAACACCCACATAAGGATTAATTGTTTGGGCTTTTACTGTTGCCATTGCAAACACCCAAATGGCTAGCAATATAATGGCTGTTATTATAAATTTTTTCATAATGGAAATTTTTTGATGAATGAATTAATTATATCTTGAGTGGCTTTATCTTCGCCCTCATTCACAATCTCTTTTGTTAAGTTTGTTGCAAGGGAGTTCATTAAGCGATCTAAACGAATCACCTTATCATTTGGAGCTAATAAAACAGGAACATCCGAAAATCCTCGACAGGTTGTAGATGTGCTACTATAAGGTAGCTCACGAATTTCAATTTCATAGCCATTGGCTTTAAAAAACTCAATAACCTGATTTTCTGGAATAAATATCTTTATAAACATAGTATCGCTCCTTTCGGCATTGTGTAAGAATGTGATTTGCGTTTGAAATTGTTTTGTTTTCGGGTACGGGTCACCTCTAGCTTTTGCTTAACAATATTCAATGCTCTGAATAGTTCGTCTGTAAAGCCTTTTTTCAATTTTATCTCCAGCTTCTTTTCCTGACCTTTGAGTTTGGTGATCTTTTCTGTTAGTTCTTTGTTGGCTAGTTTATCCATCATATTTAATTTAAGTTCGACAATGCATTTTCAATTTCAACCTGAACATCCTGACAACCTTTTGCAGCTGTGGCTTTTCGTCCAAAGCCGTAATAAGTATCTCGGAGTCGTGATGCTGGGATTTCGTTAAATGATTTATAACCTGTAGCACGGCAAGCAATACTCTTGATTAAATCAGCATTACTCAGCTCACCATTACCATTTGTAATACCTCTCGATGCCAACCAGCCACCAATTGAAGCCATCACCCTTTTGCGCCATTTATTACTATCACCATTTAAGTCATTGATAAAAGCAATGAGTTGATTTTCGCTTAAACTTTTGCTGCTTTCAACTCCAGCTGAAGCAAGCAAATCAGGCTTATGTTTCATCAATCCATTTTTACTAAGGATGGTGTGAAACTGCTTTAATAATTGTTTTTTTCGTTCTGTCATATCTTTATTTTTCTAGGTCATTGAGCGAAGTCGAAATGTTATATTTGGTTTGCACCTTCTTCCCATATCACAAATGGATCACCGCCTCCATATCTACTTTGAGGATGAGCTATGTAAGCCTCTACCCAAATTTTTACAAAAGCATCAAATCTTATACTTTCAGCTACTCCGCCAGCAGGGTTTTTACCTTTAGCATGAGATATGTATATGAAAAGCTTATTTCTAAATTCGTCCTGTAAATCCTTATATTCTTTATAAGTCATTCCAGTATATTGAATGGAATCAATTGCAATTATATCGGGGCTTTTTCGTAGTCTAAGGCGTTTTTTCAATTCACTAATTGGCTCTTTGTCTAAAAGGATCACTCTGCTCTTTACATCAACCATCCCTACTCTTTTAAATGCCAATTTCATACTATATGATGCCCCCTCCTCTAAACTATCATAGGCACATCTAAATCCTAGCTGAGCAAAATATTTTAATAATTGGAGTGCAAATGATGTTTTTCCATTGGATGGGTTACCAGATATAATCCAGCTGCCTCTTATTTCAGGCTCTCCAATAGAGTTTTTCCAAACACCTTCAAATGGAACAGTCTTATAGTTCTTATTATACAGTTCATTTACACTCACTGCACGTTTTATCTTCTTAGGCTTTTTAATAGTCTCATTCATGTTAATCTCAGTTTTGTGAAGGTGGCAGGAGTCGAACCTGCCATCCCTATTGTATCACCTTCGGTGTCCTAGTGTTGATTATCGTGCATTTTCTTGTTTGGGTGGACGAACTTGGGACAACAACAAAAAACCCACATCAACACTATATTTAAACAGCTGTAGACACGTTCAGCTGTAATTAACCCACCCAATATCTTTAAGCCGTTTCGGGCTGTTTTTGTTTTTGAATTTCAATTCTAATACGTCGTAATGAGCCTCCTGTTTTTGCATAAAGACCAGCCACGTCAGTAATACCATTAGCTTTACCAATGATAGCAACCTGAGCTTGCATAAACTTTTTACGATCTTCACCAGCTTCTGGGGTTATGCGCTGGTAACGTCCACCAAAACGACTAAATATTTCCGTATAACCAACTTTCTGAAGATTCTTATTACGGTCAATTTTTGCCTTTAAACCATCCGCTCCCATCATATACCATCCACATTTATACTCAGTGGCATTCCATAGGGCTTTAAGCTCTAAAAATGCAGGATAATTCAAGTCGCCTGCTTCATCTAAAACAATTAATGGGTCTGGGGTTACACCGAGGAAATAAATTAAATCGGCACGTACATCACAAAACTTTTTGTAACTATCTAAACCAAAGCTCCGTGAAATTGCTCTGATCAATTCATGCTTTGTTTTATGTTGTGAGCAGTCAATATATGCTGCATTGGCTGTAACAGCACAATAACATTGAGCTGCATAGCTTTTACCAATATCAGCATCGTCGACCAGAATACTACTAAATGATTGTTTTTGACAGGCTGTTAGCTGAGTTTCTATATAATCATAAACAGGAGTACGAGCAGTTTTTAAGTGTACTCGATTTGTGATAGGTACATTTAATAAACGAGCTATTGTAATAAGCTTTGCATCTGAAAGAATATCCTTTGTTTTCCTTGAATTAACCACACGAGATATTTGGGATGCGCTTACACCTAAAAAACTACCAAATTTTATACGTGATGCATAAGTCTGCTCAACAATAAGCATCTCATCAATAATTCTTTGTCTAATTTTATCGTCTAACATAATTTTAAAGTTTAAATGACGCTTGAAAAAGCTTTTGATTTAGTATCTCCATTCGGGTATATACTTACACAACATAACTCCAGACAAGCATGACAGGTCAATAAACGATCCCAATAACCTTGAGTTCCAACCATCTTATCTGTAGGTTGAGGAGTTTTATTTTGATCATTACAACGAGCGCAAGTCCATCTGG
>JAOZUV010000007.1:9485-12399 GCA_029938505.1 Bacteroidales bacterium
TTTTTAAAGGTGATGATAGGTTATGAGCAAAACCACCTTCGGGGGGTTGTGGTAAAGTCTCTACATTTTCATTATCTTTTTTCATAGTTAAAACTTTAGGTTTCTATTAAATATCTTCTACTGCCTTTGATTTATAATCTTCAAGAGAAAACTCGGTATCAAATTCAGGTTTTATGGTTTCAGTGGTCACGTCTACAACTTCAACAACCAACTCCTCAAGCTCAGGAGTATTTGCGACAACAGTTACCTTAGCAAGCCTGTTTTTGCCTTCCTTAGTGGTCTTATCAAATTCACTCACAATTTTTGTTTGATTGTTAAAAGCCTTATGATCCTCTTCTGTTTGCTCAGCCTTGGCAGTGCTATACGTTTTAATTTTTTCGCATTTAGCAATAAAGGTTTTGTCCTGATAGAGATAAACTTCATTGATGAGCTGATCAGCTGTAGGTAAATGATAAGCCTGTACATTGTAATTATTCGATAAAAGACGTTTTAAGACCTCTAAATTAGGGAGCTGGTATTTTGTATGCTGAACAGTTACATATTGATTTCTGCGTATTGTGGTGGGTGTTTTTTCACCAATATAAAGGGCAAGTAAAGCCTTGTCTATTTTCGATAAGTCTGGATTTGTATTTTGTTTCAATACATCTAAGCGTGACATCCCTTTATGCTTCGGATGCTCCATATTGTTATATCTAATATTTGAAGCTCTATCATCAGCAACCAACTCCTCAAAAGTGTAAAGCTTCTCTTTTATTCGCATTCCATCCTCATCCCATTCACCAATTTGGGCTGGTCTGTTTTTTTCATTCAACGTCCAGCGTCCAATACCTTCCTGATGCTGTTTTTCATCACCGTATTTTTTAAGACGATTTCCAGTTTCAGCCCATTTTTCCTGAGAGTTTCCAGCATTACACCAACGTACAAATCCAAATAAAGCACCAGCCATCATAAAGCCGTCTTTATATTTATTCACAATATGATGCTCAACCTCTACCTCCATTGGCATACCTAGCCCATGACTATCAATAAACTGAAAAGTATTGCGTAAACAATCAATAAATAAAGCGGTGTCCTTATCTCTACTATACGATGCACCAATAACACAGCCACTCGCAATGTCAAACGAATAGTAAGCCTTCACACGTTTTCCATCACGCATTTTACGTGGTAAATCCCTATCATCCATTGATATTTTACTAAGCGCATACATTGGTGCGTGGCGGTTATGATGTGGTCTATGTAGATTATTATAAAAGTGTCCGTCATTTCTGATTTTATCAACGATAATCCTGTTCTGTGGTAAGTTTATATAATTCCACATAGTCGATTCGCTTAACGTAACTGGCTCACCTGTTTTCTGATTAATGAAATCCTCTCGGTCAAATAATTCTCCAGTGTTAAAATCAACTAGAGTGATCGCTCCACCTAAAAACTGCAAATACAGATCATGTACATTTGATGCAAAAGGCTTATTTGGCATTACGAATAAAGCAAGTATCAGGTCTTCAATTTTGTTCGACACTTTACGGCTGTGATTATTACAATAGTTTTTATGGATCAATGAATAATAACCACCTTCGCTTTTGCTTCTGTATTTTTTTAAACGCTCTTTTAATCGTCTTGGATTTGTGGGGAGGGAATGTTTATAGTCGTTTTTTAATTGTTCAATAATTAATGCAAGCTCGTCCCATAAAAACTTTTGTGATCCACCTAAAGCTTTTCGTTTTGCTGCCTTATTTACTGAAACATGATGCAAGGCATTTAATAAGCTGGCATTGGCTGAGTATTCTTGTATCGTTTCTACTGGGAGGTTTTTACCATTTTGCAGCTTGTAGGTTGAGAAATATTCCAGAGCCGTATTATCAGGACTTATAAATTTTTTAAAACTATCTACTTTAGAGGTTTTATGAGGATTGCCGATCTTGGCTATTACAAGAGATTTAAATCGCTCAGGCATTGAATCAAAATCAATCAGAGCTGGAGTACCTTTACAAGCTCTACGAACAACTGTCATCCAGCCCCGTTTTATTAATTGCTTATAATTTGATCGCCCCATGATCTGACCTTCATTATAAAGCCAGCCTCCCTCTATACATAATATGTTGTTATAATTATGTGTCAATGTTGTTTAATATTGTTTAAAATGCGATGCTATTAATTTTTGATTTTTCTTTAATTATATTCCTACTCTTAATAAGGTCTCTTAATATTCTAACTGCAAGAGGGTGTTTTTTAGCTGTGGTACGGCTTATTAATTTACTGGCATGATCGCCCGATGTCCCCATAACTTCACCAACCAATTTAAAGTCTCCAGTTCTTGCTTGGCATTTTAATTCAGCAACCTCTCTGTTGTAAATAACCTGCTCAGCAGTGCACATCGCTTCAAAATTCCCTTCATAAATTATTTTTTCAACTAAACTGTCAGGAATACCAAGAGATTCGGCTATTTTACGGGTATCCTCTAAATTTATTTTTTCAATTATTTCTTGTTTTGTCATGTTTTTAAGTTTAGTTTTGTCTTACAGTCACGACAAATATACAACCATTAGTTTGTCTTTTGCAAACTTTCTGTAGTATTTTTTCATAAAAATGTCAATATCTAAAAGAATAAAATCCTTAATCACTGAAAAGGAGTTGAATTTCAACTCCTTTAGCAAAGCTATTGGGCTCAGTAATAATGTCACCATTGGTCGTATTGTTAATGAGAACAGAAAGCCTAGCTATGAGATATTAGAGAAGATTTTACAAACTTATGGTAATATCAATGCAAATTGGTTATTAACAGGCGACGGAGAGATGTATAGTGATTCACAAACAGTCAAAAAATCTGCTTCACTATCACATAAAGAAAAACTTATACTTTACCTGAATTATAAAAATATTAGTAAAAATCAGTTTTATAAAACAACTGGCT
>JAOZUV010000007.1:12409-17489 GCA_029938505.1 Bacteroidales bacterium
GCTTTGGAAACGGTTTTTTAGATAGTGGAAACAGTATAGGCAGCGACAAAATACCTATTATTAATAATAAATATCCTGATCTCAATATTGATTGGCTTATATTAGACACTGGCGAAATGATTACTAATAATAGCATTGTATCAGAGCCAAGTGCTAAATATAAAACAATTAAAGATTTTGATATACTCAAATATTTGAATGATAAAGACGAAAGTTTAAATCAAGCCACCGAAGAAATCGGACGACTCAAGCAACTAATTAACGACCTTAAACGTAAACAGCACTAATTGTACACTAAAAACACAACAAAATCAGGGCTTTTAATACCTATAAAGCTCTACAATCCCTATTATATCTATACTCCATTATTTTAGCTGTATTATTTTACTGGTATTTTACTGGTATTATACCCCTCTTAAAATGCTTTTTAACCCATTATATAGACATTTATCGACACTTATTACCATCTTATAAGTATATTATCACTATATTTTGTAACCCCAATCGTAACCCCAATCAATAAACAAATCAAAATGTACAGTTTTGGGGTTACATAAAAAAGCCCCACAAAAGCAGGGTTTTAATATCATTTAAACATAGATTAATATCTAATTAATGGCTTGTATGGTGCAATTACTCAATAAGTACGCACTTTTCATCAGGAAGTTAAACTTATTCTCTTAAAACGGCTAATTGGGAGGTCTATAATTAAAGCAAAATTAAAGCAAAATTATATTATTGTACGTTTTGTTTTTCTTTACTTACTACTTAAACGCCTAAATATCAGGCAAAGATATAACCCTTACTATGTACATTATGTTCTATGCCCTATAAATGTCGATTATCTGACAAAGATACAAAAATTATTTTATTTATAATTGATCTAAATTATAATAGTCCTTTATACAAATTTGGGTGGCGATCGCTATAGGCATGATTTCTGGGAGTTACAAATTTATTACGCGATTTGAGAGGATTAAATTCAATTATTTCCACCTCTTCATTGCTCTCACTAGCTCGTACAAGAACATCTCCATTAGGATCACAAATAAATGAATTCCCATTAAAAGTCAGATCTCTTTCAGTACCAATTCGGTTAGATGTAATAATGAAATATTTATTCATAAAAGCCTGCGCTGGAACAGTCTTATGAGCATTCTCAGTCAATAAATTAGAAGAATGGCAAACAATATCTGCACCTTTCATTCCAAGAATTCGCCAAATTTCCGGAAAATAATAATCGAAACAAATTAGCATGGACACTCTTGCAAAACCCAAATCAAAAACAGGTAATCCAGCAGCACCCGTTTCAAAAATATCTTTCTCATTCATAAAAAGATGAATTTTTTGATATTTTCCGATAAAACCATTTTGCCCCAATAAAACAGTTGTATTAAAAAGTTTATCCTCTACTTTTTCATTTATTCCGGCAACAATGTAGGTATTATGTTGCTTTGCTTTTGCATTTAAAAACTCCAGAAATCGACTAGATTTTAAATTTTCGGCGCAAGCCATGGCATCATCTCTGGTAGAAAAATTATAACCCGTACTGACTAATTCAGGCAGTACAATTAAATCAGCATCTTTAGCCTCATCCAAAAACAAATCCAATCTTTCAATATTTTTATCAATATTCCCTAGTTCTGGATGAAATTGAATATAACCTGCCTTTATCATAGGTTTAACTTCTTATAATTTCAAATTCGCCATCTGTTCCCAATTTAATAATGGTTGATGGTTTTACTTCATTTATGGAATTTTGGTATAGATTAACAGTATAATCAACCTTATTTTTTATTTGATCAGAAATTTTACTGAAAGCAAGAGGTGCAGGCTCATCAGATATATTTGCAGATGTTGAAACAATCGGCCTACCAAACTGCCTGATAAGTTCTTTACAAAACTCATTCTTCACAACACGAATTGCAATACTCTTATCGCTTGCAATTATATTTTTAGCAAGGCCAACAGCATCAGGATAAATTATAGTTAATGGTTTATCCATGCTTTCGATTAAATCATAAGCTACAAAAGGAACCTCCTTCATATAATTATGAAGAAAATCAACTGAATCCAATAAAATAATTAAACTTTTACTTTCAACGCGCTGCTTAACAGCATATACTTTCTGAACAGCTTTTGCGTTAGTCGCATCACAACCAATCCCCCAAATTGTATCTGTTGGATACAAAATTGTTTTCCCGCCTCTTAAATACTTAATTGTCTCTTTTATAATCTCCTTCATCACCTTAATCTTTCGAGTAATAATTTAGTATCAATATTTAGTGCACATTTAAAATGTTTTTCTGGACATTCACGATGTCCGTGCAATCCACACGGGCGACAATTCAAAACTTCATTCACTTCAATAATTTTTGAATCATCAGACATTGGACCAAAACCTAGTTCAGGTACTGTTGAACAATACATCACCGTAATTGCTGCATTTACCGATGAAGCCAAATGCATGGGTGCTGAATCATTCACAAAATTCATACTTGCATCTTTCATCAGTGCTGCTGATTCCAGAAAACTTAATTTGCCTGACAAATTTAAACAATTTGGATGCTTTGATCCAACAATAATTTGTTGACAAATATCAGCATCTACAGAAGCACCTAAAAAATAAACATACAAATCAGAATCAATATTTTTTAAAAAATCAATCCATTTTTCAATAGGATACTGCTTGGTAAACCATAAGGATGCTGGTGCTACACAAATGTACTTATGTGTTTTATAAGAAGACATTTTGGCAAGATCTTTTTGGCTGGGATGAAGTTTCATTTTTCCACTTCTTTGATCCGTCCAAGCTTCAATCAATTTATGGTTACGATCAACCTCATGTATCCCCTTCCCTTTTTTTCCAATAAGATGTCTAATCCGATAAGTAAAAAAAAAAGATAATGGATTTTTATTAAAACCGACCGTTTTCTTAGCTCCTGATAAAAGCGTTAAAAAGCCTGATGTAAGAAATCGCTGAACATTCACTAATAAATCATATTTCTGTTCGCGAATTATATTTATTATGTCAAGTAAATTTCTGTATTTATGCCCATTTTTATTCCAGATCAAAACATTTTTAAGATAAGGATGGTTTTGAAAAAGACTTTCATTCCCTTTTTTGATAAGAATATCAACTTGAGCTTCTGGATAAAACGTATGCAGTTTTTCAATCAAGGGGGTTGCAAGAATGACATCCCCGATTGAAGCCGTTTGAACTACCAAAATTTTCTTGAGTTCTGACATAAAATTTATACTGCAATATTATATTCTCGAAGAGCATCATTCAATGAAGTCTTCAAATTTGTTGAGGGTTTTCGTTGCCCGATAATCATAGCACAAGGCACATTATATTCACCTGCTGGAAATTTTTTGGGGTACGACCCAGGAATCACAACAGAATACTCAGGGATCACACCTTTCATTTCTTTGGGTTCAGAACCAGTAACATCAATGATTTTTGTAGAATTTGTAATAACCACATTTGCACCTAAAACAGCTTGCTTTTTAATATGTACACCTTCAACAACAATGCAACGTGAACCAATAAAACACCCATCTTCAATGATCACTGGTGAGGCTTGTATCGGCTCCAAAACGCCACCAATTCCAACACCACCACTCAAGTGAACATCCTTGCCAATTTGAGCACATGAACCTACTGTAGCCCAAGTATCAACCATGGTTCCCGAATCAACATAAGCTCCAATATTCACATAGGAAGGCATCATAATAACCCCTCTAGCTAAATACGCACCATAACGAGCAATTGCATGAGGAACAACCCTTACACCCAATTTATCATAACCTTTTTTAAGATCAATCTTATCATGGAACTCAAATGGTCCCATTTCAATTTTTTTCATCCCTTGTATTGGGAAATACATTAAAACAGCTTTTTTCACCCATTCATTTAATTGCCAACTCACTATTTCATTTTGCTCATTAAGCACTGGCTCACTCACTCTAATCATCCCTTTATCCAGTAATTCAATAACCTCACGAATTGTTTCTTGTGTATTTGAGTCTCTTAATAGCTCTTGGCTTTCCCAAGCTAATTCAATAATAGTACGCAATTGTTCACTCATATAATTAATCTTTATTCAAAATTACTTAAAAAACAGACAGATTAAAATACTTCTTCGTAATTTTGCACTCAAAATGAATCAGATTAATAATAGAATTTAAGAATTATGGGACGAATAATGGCCATAGATTATGGGCAAAAAAGAGTGGGACTCGCTGTTACGGACGAGCTCCAAATGATTGCTAATTCTCTAATCACTGTTCTTTCCAAAGATATTTTTTCTTTCTTATCTGATTATTTTAAAAAAGAAAATGTGGATTGCGTTGTTATTGGCGAACCACGTCAGATGAATAATGAACGATCGGAATCAGTAAAATTTATTGATCCCTTCGTAAGAAAATTTAAAAAAGAATTTCCTGATATGCAGATTGAACACTTTGATGAACGCTTTACATCAAAAATGGCCTCACAAGCCATTTTAGAATCGGGTATTAATAAAAAAGCCCGACAAAATAAAGCACTCATTGATAGTGTAAGTGCAACCATTTTATTGCAATCATATTTACATTCAATTTCAGGAACAATTTAAAAAATCATGATATACCCTATAATTGCTTACGGACACCCTGTACTTAAGAAACGAGCAAAGGAAATCGATGCCGATTATCCTAATTTAAAGGAAATTGTTGCCAATATGTTTGAGTCAATGGATGAAGCAATTGGAATTGGATTAGCTGCCCCTCAAGTCAACTTATCCATTCGTTTATTAGTGATTGATGCAACTCCATACGAAGAGGAATATCCTGAAGCCAAAGGCTTTAAAAAAGTTTTTATTAATCCTGAGATATTAGAAGAAAGCGGAGAGGACTGGGAATTTAATGAAGCTTGTTTAAGTTTACCGGGTATTGCTGAATATGTGATCCGTAAACCCAATATTAAAATCCGTTATCAAGACGAAGATTTTAACACTTTTGAAGAAGAATATGAGGGAATGATTGCCCGTATTTTTCAGCATGAATACGATCATCTGGAAGGTGTCTTATTTGTGGT
>JAOZUV010000188.1 GCA_029938505.1 Bacteroidales bacterium
ATTAAACAATTATCCCGTTTTTTAATCGTCTGCAAAATTAACATTTATTGAATAATAAATATCTTTTTTTACATGAAATTGAATTCATCAACATTTTAATTAATTTCGTTTAAATATTCAAATATATTATGTCTCTACAGCTTCAAAATGTAAGTAAGTTTTATGGTAATCAAAAAGCATTGGATGCAATCACATTTAGTGTTTCTAAAGGAGAAATTGTAGGATTACTTGGCCCCAATGGATCTGGGAAATCCACTCTGATGAAAATTATCACCTCTTTTATTCAGCCCGATTCGGGTAATATAGAAATTTGTGGGATTGATATTCAGAAAAACTCAATTGCTAGCCGGGCTAAAATCGGTTACCTTCCAGAACATAATCCTTTATATCCTGAAATGTATGTTTGGGAGTATTTAGAATTCATTGCTGGGATTCAATTGCCTCGGAAATTAAGAAAGGATCGTATTAAGAAAATGATTGAGTTGACTGGACTTATTGAAGAGCAATTCAAAAAAATCGATCAATTATCTAAAGGTTATCGACAACGTGTTGGAATTGCACAAGCTTTGATGAATGATCCTGAAGTTCTTATTTTGGATGAACCAACCACAGGACTTGATCCTAATCAATTGCAGGAGGTTCGTGCATTAATTAAAGAAGTGGGTGAAAATAAAACGGTTATCCTTTCAACACATATCATGCAAGAAGTTGAAGCTTTATGCGATAGAACTATTATATTAAAGGATGGGAAAATTGTTGCCGATCAAAAAACAAGCGAGCTAAAAAATAAATCTGCTGATGTTTATTCGGTAGTTGTTGAATTTGATGCAGCTGTTAAAAAAGAAAGTTTACTCCAGCTTGAAAATGTTTCGAATGTGAAATTTGTGAAAGATAAGTGGGTTATCGAAACTTCTGTTAAGGAAGATATTCGTCCGCTCATATTTCAGTTTGCAGTTGAACAAGGTATGCATGTATTGTCGATGAATAAGCTTGAAAAATCACTGGAAAATGTTTTTCAGGAACTGACAAAAAAATAGTCTATTTATATTTTATTTAAATAATAATTTATACCTTTGTGCCATTAAGTGGAAAGATTTGATTGCTTGCAACCACAAAAAAAAATGCTAAAACATATGCATTACCTGCCAATCAATTAATTCCATAATTATTTATTAAAATTATTATTAAAATGGGATATTTATTTACTTCAGAATCAGTTTCAGAAGGTCATCCAGACAAAGTTGCTGATCAAATTTCGGATGCTTTGTTAGATGAAATGCTTCGCTTTGATCCAGAATCAAAAGTAGCTTGCGAAACACTTGTTACAACAGGACTAACTGTTTGTAGTGGTGAGGTTAAAACAAATGGCTGGGTTGATATTCAAAAAACTGTTCGAAAAGTAATTCAACGGATTGGATATACAGATGCCGCTTATCGCTTTGATTATAATTCTTGTGGGGTTATATCAACTATACATGATCAATCATCAGACATAAATCAAGGGGTTGTTAGGCAAACCGAGGAAGAGCAAGGTGCTGGTGATCAAGGAATGATGTTTGGTTATGCCAATAAAGAAATGGCAGATAGTTTAATGCCAATGCCGATAGAATTGGCTCATATTTTTCTTTATGAGTTAGCAGCTATTCGTCGTGAAGGAAAAAAAATGAAATATTTGAGACCTGATTCAAAGTCTCAGGTAACGGTTGAATACACTGATAGTGGAAAACCTATCCGTATCGATACCATTGTAATCTCAACACAGCACGATGATTTTGCTGAAGAATCTGTGATGCTTCAAAAAATTAAGGATGATGTTGAAAAAATATTGATTCCTCGTGTTAAAAAAATGGTTCCTGCTCGTGTGAAGAGATTTTTTAAAGGAGATTTTAAATTGTTTGTTAACCCTACTGGTAAGTTTGTGATTGGTGGCCCTCATGGGGATACAGGTTTAACAGGTCGTAAAATTATTGTGGATACTTATGGTGGGCGTGGTGCTCATGGTGGTGGTGCTTTCTCTGGAAAAGATTCATCAAAAGTGGATCGTTCAGCAGCCTATGCTACTCGTCATATTGCTAAAAATTTAGTGGCAGCCGGTGTAGCTGATGAAATTTTAGTGCAAGTTGCTTACGCTATTGGAGTGGCTCAACCTGTTGGAGTTTTTGTAAAAACCTATCGTACTGCGAAAGTAAAGGATGAGAATGGCAAGAAATTAACGGATGGACAAATTGCTGAAAAAGTAAAAGAATTATTTGATCTTCGTCCATACGCTATTGTAAAACGTTTTGGATTGAAGAACCCAATTTTTGAACGTACGGCTTCTTATGGTCATTTTGGTCGCGATCATTATACCGAAGATGTTGAAGTGTATTATGAAAATGGAGATACCTTTAAAAAGGGTGGTAAGAATTATAAAAATGTAGAGTTCTTTGCCTGGGAAAAATTGGATTATGTTGATAAAATTAAAAATGCATTTAATCTGTAATGTATTGAGTCGATAATAAAAAAGCCCTCTTGAGTATTCAAGAGGGCTTTTTTATTATAAATATTTTTTAGTGTTTCACGATAAGCTTTCGCGTAACTTTTATATTGCCATCAATCATGAGGGAGTAAAAATAAAATCCTGCCGCTAAATCATTTGTCTGTATTGTTTTTGTTCCATTTTTCCCTTCAAGAAGATGTTCAGCCATAATATGACCTAATAATGATCGGATGATTATCTTGGCTTCTTTTGCTTCATTCGGAATCTTATAATCTAATTTGGTTTCGGAATTAGCTGGATTAGGATAAGCATTTGAGAGGGTGAAATCGGGTGCAAATAATTCTTGATTGGGCGTATTTGTGCTACTAGAAATAATTGGGTTAGAACTCTGACCCATTACATTTACTATAATGATACTGAAAATAAAGAGGAATAGTAAATGTTTTCGCATAGGCAAAACGATTTGATTAAATTAGTATTCGAATTGTAAATATAAGCAATAATAAGGGATATCGCCACTATATTTTAATAATTATTAACATTTATTTCTTTATAAGTTCGATGAAAATTAAGAGCAAACCTGATTGAGCTTGCTCTTAATTGAAATTATAATTTGCTTTATTTCCAAACGATAAGAATTAGGGTGATAATAAAAATCATTACAACTCTATACATCCCAACTATCCAAAATAATTTCATTGATCTTCTTGAGTAAAGAAAATCAGAAAGTAAATTCCCGGCATAAAGGAATAATCCAAACAAGAAAGTTAATGGAATGGCATGACCCCAGAATGAGACTCCCCAGGTAGCGACCACAGCTTCCATTATAAAGGCAGTTAAAAATGTGGTGATTAGTGTAATTATCATGGCTTTCATCCAGCCTGTTTGTAATTCTTCTTCTTTAAATCCTTCAAGTTTCATCCATGTTTTTCCAAATAGTAATGGAGAATACCATAAAGCTCCAAGGGCGTATCCAGCAATTGTTGCAACTAATATAGCCCACCAGTTGAAGGCTCCAAAATTAATGATGCATTCGTTCATAATAAGTAAGGTTTAGTTAAACATTTATTTAATTATAGCAGTTAGTTCAATTTCGACTAATAAATTCGAATCAATTAATGAGCTAACCTCAACCATAGTGCTGGCAGGTTTAATTTTTTTGAAAAATTCGCCATGAGCTTTACCTACAGCCTCTGAGTTTTGAGCTATGTTGATAACATACATGCGGGTTTGAACAACATCCTCTATACTGGCACCAGCTTCGGAAAGCACCTTTTTTATTTTTTTAAGAATGTAAATAGATTGCGTATAGGCATCATTTTTACCAATTACCCCATTAACAGAATGGGCTGTAGTACCGGCAACAAAAATCATATTGCCAACTCTTACAGCCCTTGAATATCCTACTATGTCTTCCCATTTTCCACCGGAAGAAATATTTTTTCGTTTCATATGTATTTAAATATTTGGTTGTTCTAGCCCAAATATATAAATTATGAGACCGAATAAATGCTAATTTTCTGTTAAATTTTTAATTGGGAATAAAATAATTCAATCCTGAAGATATTTACGGACTACTTGATTTTATCCTTAAACTCATTAAAGGCGGTCTTAATTTTTTCGTCGAATGTTTGCTGTAAAGCCTCGTAGGCTTCAATAAGTTTTCGTGCTTTATCAGTTACAATAGATGTTCCTCCACTTTTTCCGCCTCTTTGCTTATCGAGGAGTTGGTAACCTAAAATTTCTTCTGCCTTTTTCAGATCGCCCCATGCTTTGCGATAACTTATGCCTAAATCATCGGAGGCAGCTTTTAATGATTTGCTTTCAACAATATGCTTAAGCAACCTATACTCAGTATCACCCACTGCACCATCTCCCGTTATGGAAGTTAGCCAGACTTTATAATTCATGAATACTTTTTGAGCTCCGTTCTTGTCTTTTATTCTCATCTTTTGTCGTTATGAAAGCAGATTCATATCGTTGGCAAATTTATAAAAAAAGCTTGTGAGTTTACACAAGCTTTTTAATTTTTTTGATGCCTTAAAATTATTTATACAAACAGCGATAGCTTGTATCCTCGCCAACTTTAACTTTAAACTTTACATCTTTAGCAACGATGAAAGTTTCAAATTCCTTATAGGTTTCCCATTCGGTTTCGCCAGGTTGTTGAACGTCCATTTGGCCAGAAGTAACAGTCATATATTCTACTGTAGCTGTTCCAAATTCGTACTCACCTGCTGCCATTACACCAATAGTTGTAGCTCCTTCAGCGGCTTCAAAAGCAATGGATTTTACCTTGCCATCAAAATATTCGTTTGTTTTAAACATTCTTTAATAGGTTTTGATAATTCATAAAATATTGAAAAGCAAAGTTAGAAATTTATGCTCATATTATCATTATTTTATTCATACCTAATAGCATCCACAGGATTGCTAAGCGCTGCTTTTAATGAGCGAATACTAACTGTTAACAAAACAATAAACAAAGCCACCAAACCTGATAAAATATAAAGCTCAAAAGGTAAACTGATAGTATATGCGAAATTTTGCAACCATTTGTCCATAAAATACCAGG
>JAOZUV010000189.1 GCA_029938505.1 Bacteroidales bacterium
TCTGTTGCTAAACTTGTTCAAACATTTTCCATAAGTTTTAAACATTGATAATGGCGACTCAAAACAAGTCGAAAAAATCAGTGTTTTTGTCGATTATTTTATACGAAATTTAGACAGTCTGAAATTGCAATTCACATCGCTATTATACAAATTTTAAGAAATGTAAATCCCTAAACTGGCATTTGACAGTCATTTAAGGGCACTGAAGAAATTTTAAAATAACTTTCAAGAATATTTTTTCAATCACTAAATATTTTTGTAACTCTATCAGTAATTCTAAAAACACTACAATTTTTTTAACTTTAACCTCAATAAAAAATCACTCTTTAATTCTGCGAAAGCAATTATCAAACCCAAACCATGAAAAATATATTAAGATTTATTGCCATTTCTTGCATTTTATTTTCAAACGTCTCTCTTTTTTCACAATCTAAAAAAGTAATTGAACGTATTATTGAAATCGGTCAAACCGACAATCAAACCATGAATCATTTGGACATATTGACGAATCGCTTTGGTGGTCGACTGATTGGTTCTGATGCCTACGAAAATGCAGCTATTTGGGCCGCCAGTAAATTCAAAGAATGGGGCATGGAGGTTGATATGGACTATTCTGGTGAACTACCCGTTGGATTTAATAGAGGCCCTTGGTTTGGCCGTATGCTGAGTGATAATGGAATGCATTTACATTTTGTAACCCCTTCCTATACTTCAGGGACTAAAGGTGTTCAAACAGGACATGTTCTTTTAGAACCAAAAACACAAGCTGAATTTAATCGTATGAAAGGTCGTTTAAAAGGAGCTTGGGTATTAATTACAGGAAAAAGTAATGGATGGCCCATTGATATTTCAGCAAAAGCTGATCATCAAAGAGATTCTATTATTTCTATAAATCTTGAAATTGCCAAAGAAAATAGAGAAATCCGAAACCATAATCGTCAAAATAGAGATGGAGAACAAAAAGAATATCTTCCATACAAAGAAGAACCCGCTTTATTTTATAGTCAAATGAGAGAAGCAGGAATTTTAGGCATTATTCAATCTGCCTCAAATCCTTTAGTGGCTTTATACGACCGTAAAAACATCATGGACATGACTTTCGAAACTCTTCCAACGGTTCCGGATATAAAACTGGATGAACATCAATTCAAAATTATTGAGCAAATGGCTAAGGAAAGACAACGCTTTGAACTTGAATTCGACATACGCAATCATTTTAAAATGGGCCCCGTAAAATATCATAATGTGATTGGGATTATTCCTGGAACAAAGTTTCCTGATGAATATGTGATGATGGGTGGACATTTGGATGCTTTTGATGTAGCTACTGGTGGAGTAGACTGTGGATCAGGAACTACTCCTGCTATGGAAGCAGCCAGAATGATCATGAAAGCTGGAGGAAAGCCCAAACGTACGATTTTAGTTTGCCTTTGGGCTGGAGAAGAGTTTGGCCTATTAGGATCAAAAAGCTGGGTTAAAAACAATCCTGAAAAATTAGATAAAATCGCCAACTATTTTAATCGTGACGGTGGACCAACAGTAGCCAACAGTTTAAGTGTGCCCGAAGCAATGCTAAAGGATTTCGAAAAAATTTGCAAACCACTAAACGATATTAATCCTGATTTTCCTTTTACTTTAAAAACAGCAAAAGCCAGAAGACGCCCGACAAGAGCCGGGGGATCAGATCATGCTTATTTTGCTATAAACGGAGTTCCAACAATTGCATTCGGAACTGCCGATCCAAAAGGTTATAATTTTAACTATCGCGAAATTTGGCATACCGAACGTGATTTGTACAATAAAAGTATTCCCGAATATCAAGAACATACAGCAACCGTAACCGCCATTGTTGTTTATGGAATTGCCAATCTCAATCATCTTTTATCACGTGAAGGATATTATTTGGATGAAGAAAAAGAAGGAGAAAAAAAATAAAACATAAGAAATCATAAAAGGGGTCATAAAAGGGGTGCCACCCTTAGGGTGGCACCCCTTTTACACATTAGAGAATCTTGGAATGCGTATTCTTTATTCTTCCATAAAAAATTTCCAGGCACAATAATAGGCATCTGGATGCTCATCGGGTGGACAACTAAGGCATTCTGTTTTAATACGCGAATCAATGGACTCGGCAAAAGATCGGTATTCTACTATGCCCCCCGACTTACAAGGATAATCGTCCAAACCTTTTCGTTTACGAGCAGATTGAACCCTGCAATCATTCATTTGAAAAACAAAACTGTTTGCAGTTTCTTCGACGATTGATTGCTTATTTATGCTTGCATATAACCTGAATTGCAAGGCTTTTTTCAAACCTTCCAATCCCGGTTTTTCATCCAAACCTAAAAATCGTTTTATAGACCAGGCTTCTAGTGGAGAAAATTGCCCCCAGGCAGAATCATTGCATCGTTTGGCATCATACATCGAATGCTCAAACTCTACCGACTGAAACCAAACCCCATCATTTGCGAGCCAATTAACAGCTACCGCTTCTTTTAACTCATCAATTTTTTGATCAGAAATATGGGTCATAGGCTCCGGAATATCATCCTTCATTTCAAAACCCATGACTTTAGAAATCCGTTTCATTTGAATGGCATAACTTTTTTGATACGCGATGTTCAACAATTTCATCGCTTTTTGTTCGCCAAACTGATGTTTAACTTCGGCATACCAAAAGGCATGATGCATCATGGTGCGATGCCAGTAATCAATAATTAACCTGATTTTTTCTTCTTTTGAAAGCTGATCCTGAGACGTCATAATATATTTTTAAGGGATGCCAATTTACGTATTTTTGACGAATTTTCTGGTCTTCTGAAGAAACAAAAATAATATTTATGGTCGGGATTTTATGATGAATTCGGCAATTTAAGAGCACCAATTTTGCATGACTCTGCCAACTCACTTTTGGAGCTTACGTTGGGTCATTATCCGGAAAATAATTTTCAGGTACTTTAACAGTTAAACCTTTTTTTGCTATATTTACTCATCAATAAATTTAGAGTTTGTTTTTCTCCCCAAAACAAATAGCAACAGTTGATTTTTTAAAAATATAAAATAAACCAAAAGGTGTACAATATATCCCTATTTGGGGGTATATATGGAACAATGTTCCACATATAAACTAGTTAGGGGCAAATTATAAAAAAGATAAAAAATGACTACAAACCAAGATGTTAGATTAGTAATCAAAATTGAAAATAATAATCCAATAGAATTATTTGATTTAACCAAATCGTTAGTAGCACTTGCAAACCAATTTGACAATTATGCAACTCAAAATGCTGACTCAATAGAAAATAGAGAAGCAAAGTTGTACGTAAAGGAAATAAAATCAGGGAGTGTAATTTTTGAACTTATTGAAATTGCAACGGTTGGAGTAATCCCATTCTTAGAAAACACAAACACTCTTATTGAATTTGGAAAATTCTTTCAAAAAACTATTAATTACTTTCTAAAAGAGGAAGGTGAAAAACCAGAGTTAACCCCTACTGACTATAAAGACTTCTCGACAATATTAGGTCCTGTTGCCAAAGACAATGGTTCTCAATTCAATTTAAGTACAACTGTAAATGGAAACGTTGAAATGCATATTCATGTTAACTCAACAGAATCAAATGCAGTTCAAAATTTAATAAAGAATGAAATTGACAAATTAAAAGAACCTGAATCTCCAGATAGAACGACAGATAGAGTTTTACTTGTTTGGTATCAAGCAAGAACAGATATTAAAAGTAAAGTTGGAAATAAAGGGACTATTGAAGAAATTAGCAATAAGCCATTAAACATAACATTCGAAAATACAGAATTAAAAGAAGAACTGATCCATGGTGAAATTAATCCATTTAGGACAGCTTACATCGTTGATGTAAAAGTTATGACAGTTCAAGAAAAACCAACTGTTTATAAGATTATGAAATTACATGAACACTTTGAAATAGAAAATGAATAATCAGCCCCTAACAACGGCTCATAGTGCATGTCGCTTAGTCGGTTAAAAAACATCACGGTTTTCGTGCTGTTTCCTGTCCCTCGCAGGACAGGAAAGCCTGCCAAAAAATGGCAGGCATGCTGCCGCAAATTGCGCCACGTAACCATAGCAAAACCGTTAGGCACTATATGATTAGAAACTAAAAACGAATAGCTTCTATGGAAATAAATGAAGATTTATTAAAAATTGAAAAATCGAAATTTAAAATCATCTTAGGAATTCTATTTCTAATTATTGCTATTGCATGGATAATAATTAAAATATTTGAACATGAAAATATTGGCACTTTTGATTGGATATATTCTGGTATCTTTTCTCTCAATGGAATATTAAATATTATCGAAGGAATTGGAGTATCTAGTTCAAGACTTTTTGGCAAAGCTTACATTTTAATTAATGATGAAAACATTTTGATAAAAAAGAACATTTTCGATAAAGAAAAAAAAGTATTCTGGAATGAGATATTATCAATTAGAAAAATGTCAAACAATTTTGTTTTCGAAACAGATAACGAAAAATCTTTAACGATAAATATGTCTAAATTTCATTACTCACTAGTAAGAAAAATTAATGACACCGTTGACAATATTGCAAAAGGAAAAAACATAAAAATTAAAAATAGTTAAACCTAGAAAAAATAATACAGTGCCTAACAACGGCTCATAAAATATGGCAGTCCGTACTCGGTAGAAATGCGGGCTTTTCGCTCAAAGCTTTTTTGTCCGGGGACAAAAAAGCAGGCCGCAAGTTTGCCACATTTCATACACAAACCGTTACCGCCAATGCAAATTTTGGACTGATTTAAAAACATATTTTTATGATTTTTTATACATACCTCACTTCAAATGTAAAGAATTCTGGATTTTCTTTACAAAAGAAACTATCTTTGTATAGATAATTTAAAAATCCTTACAAAATGACAACTTGGGAATTTGCCGAACTTCCGTTAAATATTGATTTAGAAACAAAAAAAGTTCTAAAAAGTTTACCTGCTGCTCACGCTGCTTTAGCTGAGTTAAAAGGTATTGCATCCACAATTCCAAATCAAAACATCTTA
>JAOZUV010000008.1 GCA_029938505.1 Bacteroidales bacterium
AGAAAATCTGCCTCGCCTTTGTCAACATCATAAAGAGCAACACCAAAAACAGCCATTTGCTTTTCTTCATCAACAATCTCATACACCTTGGCTGTATTACCTAAACCAGCTTCTAAGTTTTTGCGAATAATATTTAATCCCTCAGTAAAACTTGAGAATTCATTCAATTCAATAGGGTCTGTAAAATAAGGCATCATTATTTTATAATGATACTTATACAATTTTTCCTTTTTTTCTTCCCCACCAAAAGCTTCAAATTTATTTCCTAGAGGTTTTAAGGTATTAATCGCAACTTGTGAAAGTTGTTCAAATTTTGATGAAAAATTATCGTAACCTTCATAAATATATGCTCTAAATTGATATTCAGGATTAAGCATACTTATGGTTGTTTTTCCTTCTTTGTGAAGTAACCCAACTTTAAGAGTTGCGGCAAGCAAACCCCTATCTGAAAAATTTTTAGTTAACTCTAAAAGATCATTACTGGTGTATGCAATCACATACAAATCATTATTTTTCTCCGGGTGATACTCGCCAATAACATTATATCCTGCATTAGTCAAAGCATCTTTAACTGTTGGTATAAGGGTTTCAATAGTTGCCGAAACTTCGCCCAAGCGATAAAATGGAGAGATGTTTTCTTGTGTAAAGCCAACAATTGAGACCAGTAATAATATTACTAAAAATGATTTTTTCATAACTTAAATATTAATTATATTATATATGTTAGTATGTAGATGCAAATATATATTTTGATCCAACACCCCACAATTATTTGACTATGATATAAATCATAAACAAAAGAGTAATCCGATTGGTTTCAGAAATTATTGGTTATCAGAAGCGAACCATTCGGCATAGGAAGTAGCTGTTTCTCTGAGTCTCAAGCTATAAAGTTTTACTTCAGAAGGCAATTGGGGTTTTAATCTATTTACAAAATCAAGTAATAAATTTTCGCTGGTAGGATCATAATCAACCCAAAGGGTTTTAGACAAAGTTTTATGAAGTTCAGATTTTAAGCTTTCGTTTGTACTTGTATGTAAAACCAAGGCATGATCAAAAACTGAAACTATTTGATCTTTTACGATGGCTTTCAAATCACCAAAATCCATAATCATTCCATTATCTGCACGTTTATTATCATCAACTGGTAAGCCCAAAACAGTTACACTTAAAGTATATGAATGCCCATGAATATTTTTACATGCACCTTGATGACAAGGCAAAGCATGTGCCATCTCAAATTTAAATTCTTTGGTAATTCTTATTTTTTGATTTTTCATCGTACAAACATTTTTAAATAACTCCCAATAGATTTACAAGCTCTTTTGCAGCCATTCCAATAAAAAGCAAACCTCCAAGATATAACATGCGATTTCCCCATTCAAATTTACCCGTTTTCTTACCTAAATATAATCCAGATAGTACGGCTAAAAAAGCACATATTACAAGCAAAATTAATACATTTTGAGTATCGTAAGTTGTAAATTCAATACCCAAACCTAAAATTAAATAATCCATTCCTAAACCAATCGATAAGCCCAATAATACATTCCATCGCGTATAATCAAAAAATCGCTCCTCTACTTTTCGTTTAAAGGCTTTCATAATAAATCGCACTCCCAAAATGATGAGTAAAACAACCCACATCCAAGAATCCATTCCTTCAAAAGATGATTGAATCAAACCTGAAATAAGTATCCCTGATATAAAAAGTAAAACAGGAATGCTAATAAAAAAAGCTGTGATTTTGATTTTGTCATTCAGCTCCAAACATTTTTGAACATGTGCAATAATAGATACAGCAAAAATGCTCGTAGAAGCCGCTAATAAATAAATAATTATATCTGGAGTATTCAACATTCTAATTTAGCTTTAAAAAAGTGCCATTAACTCATTCTGAGTTAATGGCACAAAATTATAAATAATATGTTTTAGTTCTGGAAATTATAATTTTTCCAATTCAACGGTAAAATGGCGAAGAATTGGTGCTTCTTTTACAATTTTATATCCTCGCTTAATTTGATCTTTTTTATCAAAAACATTTATCAAAGATGCCGCTACATAATCCATATGATTGTTAGTATAAGTTCGGCGAGGAATTGCCAAACGAATCAACTCCAAATCAGGATACCTATTTTCACGAGTTACAGGATCACGGTCAGCCATGATTGTGCCAATTTCTACCCCACGAACACCACCTTCAATATAAAGTTCAACAGCTAAACTTTGTGCAATGTATTCTTCTTTTGGAATATTTGGTAAAAAACGATTGGCATCTACAAAAATAGCATGACCACCAAAAGGAAGCAATACGGGCACTCCATGATCCAATAATTTTTGTCCGAGATAAGCTACTTGTCCGATACGAGTTTCTAAATATTCAAACTCAGTTCCTTCATCCAAGCCTTGAGCTAGAGCATTCATATCACGACCCGACATACCACCATAAGTAATATAACCTTCGAACATAATATTGAAAACACTGGCTTTTTTGTATAATTCTTCGTCTTTAAAACCAATAAATCCACCCATATTTACGATGGCATCTTTCTTACTACTCATGGTCATTCCATCAGCATAAGTGTACATTTCTTTTACAATCTCTTTGATGGTTTTATCAGCATATCCTTCTTCACGGGTTTTGATGAAATAAGCATTTTCGGCAAAACGAGCTGAGTCGAAAATCACTGGAACACCAAACTTCTTCGCTAAAGCATAAACATCTTTAATATTTTTCATGCTGACTGGTTGTCCACCTGATGAATTACAAGTAACAGTAACAATAATCATTGGGATTTTTTCCGTCGGATTTTCAGTCAGTACTTTCTCTAATTTATTGACATCAATATTCCCTTTAAAAGGATGTATGATAGTGGTATCAAAGGCCTCGTCAATGGTGCAATCTACAGCGATAGCTTTACGAAATTCGATATGACCTTTGGTAGTATCAAAATGTGAGTTTCCTGGTACAATATCTCCATCTTTAACCATGGCTGAAAATAATACATTTTCAGCAGCACGTCCCTGATGAGTTGGTAAGAAAAATTTAAAGCCTAGAATTTCTTTAATCGCATCTTTAAGCTTGTAATACGAAGAAGCCCCTGCATAACTTTCATCACCCAGCATCATGGCCGACCATTGTTTATCGCTCATAGCTCCTGTTCCCGAATCTGTCAATAAATCGACAAACACCTGATTGCTTCTAAGATTAAATAAATTATATTTCGCTTTTTTTATCCAGTTGAGACGATCTTCTTTTGTGCTTTTTTTAATCGATTCAACCATTTTAATTTTATATGATTCTGCAAATGGTAATTCCATAACATCAATTTTTTAATGAATAATTTGTAAAAAATAAAGATTAGATAGTCGGGTATGCTAGAATCGGAAGGTATCTCGCTTCTTGATATTAAGGAAATTATGCTCTCGGCTTATGTTAACAGTTGTTATCATAATTTAAAAAAATTAAGGTTACAAATATACATAATTTTAATGTTTGGTAGAATTTATTGATTTTTTTACGTCAAAATTTATTCCTAACTCTAAGTAAACAAAGAGGGTTCAAATGGAAAAATTTTATAAACCCATCAGAGTTATACATTTTTAAAATCTTTCTTTTCAATTAGGCTTATCCATTGAGTTTCATCCAAAATTATGTAATATTGCATTTAATTAAAAAACCTTAAATAATACAATGCTATGAAAAAATATTTCATGATCTCATTAATGTTTATCCTTAGTATGCAGGCAAGTGCTCAATATGATACTTGGTTTGAAAATAAAAGCCTCCGTTTAGATTATTTTCAATCGGGAGACCGCAATTCATCAAGCTACACATTTGATGAGCTAATTGAAGAAGCTTATTGGGGTGGTTCTCATATTAATTTAATAGATACTTTTGAATACGGAAAATATTTTTTCAAGGTCTTTGATCAAGAAACAGATAAACTGATATATTCAAGGGGATATTCAACCTTATTTGGTGAATGGCAAACCACAGATGAATCAACCCGTACTTCCCGAACAATGTCTGAAACAGTTGTTTTTCCATATCCCAAAAAAGATGTTAGAGTTGAAATTTATGCGAGAAATAAAAAGGGAGTTTTTGAAAAAGAGTGGGAACATAAAATTGATATCCATAATTATTTCATCAAAAAAGAAAATCGACTACAATATCCTTCATTTGATGTTTTAGTTAGCGGTAATGAATCAACAAAAGTTGACATTGTTATACTTCCCGAAGGCTACACCTCCGAAGAAATGGGGAAATTTATAGCCGATTGTGAAGCTTTTAAAAATGGATTATTCAAATATGCCCCTTATGATCAAAACAAAGATAAATTTAATATTCGGGGAATATTAGCTCCATCAGCTGAGAGTGGATCAGACATTCCGGCAGATGGGATTTGGAAAAAAACAATCTTGAATACTTGTTTCTATACTTTCGATCTTGAACGTTATGTAATGACATCTGACAATAAAAGTGTTCGCGATTTAGCAGCCAATGCTCCATACGACCAAATTTATATTTTAGTAAATACTAAAAAATATGGTGGTGGTGCCATTTATAACCATTATTCTTCAAGTGTGACTGGTAGCTCAGTGAGTGATAAAATTATTATTCATGAATTGGGACATGCTTTTGTTGGTCTAGGCGACGAATATTATAACTCAAAAGTAGCTTATAATGAATTTTATCCGCTGGATGTTGAGCCATGGGAACCCAATATCACGACCATGGTAAATTTCGAGAAAAAATGGGGAAATATGCTTCCTAAAAAAACACCAATCCCCACTCCTGCTGATAAAAAATATGAAAATAAATTAGGCGTTTTTGAAGGTGGAGGATATGCTGCAAAAGGAATTTTCCGTCCAAAACAAGATTGCCTAATGAATACTTTTAGAACGAATGAGTTTTGTGGAGTCTGCAAACAGGCGATCCAGAAAATGATTGATTTTTATTCAAAATAAAAAGTAGGCACTTTTTCTGTTAAAAAATTCACAATATAAAGGCTGTCTAACATTTTAATTTTATACTTTTGCAAAATAATTGAATTAGGAGATTTTAAACGATACTTAAATATTGAAAAAGAGATGATTAAACATTTATCTGAAATAGTTGATGCTGCAAAAAATAAAACCATACGAAAAATAGCCGTAGCCGCCGCTGCCGATCAGCACGTTTTAGAGGCTATACAAAATGCACGCACGCAAGAAATTGTAGAACCAATTTTAGTAGGTGATGAAAAAGCTATTGAAGCTATCGCTAAAAAAATAAAATTTGATCTGACAGATATCCGTATTGTAAATATTGAAGATGCGAAGGAGGCCTCCAAAGAAGCTGTAAAGCTAATTCGTAATGGAGAAGCAGAGATTTTAATGAAAGGCTTGGTTAGTACTGGTATATTATTAAAATCTGTTTTAGATAAAGAAGTTGGTTTGCGTAAAGGCGCTACTTTGAGCCATGTGGCTTTATTCGAAACCCCGTTCTATCATAAACTTTTAGGAGTAACAGATGCAGCCATGAATGTTAGCCCTGATTTGGAAAATAAAATTGCAATTATCATAAATGCTGTTGATGCATTTCATAAATTGGGAAATCCAAATCCAAAAGTAGCTATCGTAGGTTCAGTTGAAACTATAAATCCTAAGATGGAAGCAACCATGCATGCTGCTACTATTTCGATGATGAATTATCGTAAACAAATTAGGGGGTGTATCATTGACGGTCCTTTGGCAATTGACAATGCAGTATCGAAAAAAGCAGCTGAACTAAAAAACATCACTAGTGATGTCGCCGGCGATGTAGATATCATTCTGGGTCCAAGTATTGATGGTGCCAATATTCTTTATAAAACATTAAACTTCCTCGGTGGCGCTACAGCAGCTGCCGTTATTATGGGAGCAACAGTTCCAATTGTACTTACATCAAGAGCTGACTCTGAAAAAAGTAAATTTTTATCAATCGCTTTAGCAGCAGCAATTGGTTAATCAATTGTTTTCATTGATTTAAATAAAATGGAAGAAATACGAATTTTAGCTATAAATCCGGGATCGACTTCAACGAAGATTGCCGTTTACCATAACGAAAATCCTATTTTCGTAAAAAACATCAAGCATAGCTTGGATGAACTCGAGCAATTTGAGAATATTGCTGATCAACTTCCTTTTCGAAAAAAGCTAATTATTGATGAACTCAATGAGGCTGAAATTGAGGAAACCCATGTTAAAGCTATTGTAGGTCGTGGTGGTCTGGTTAAACCTATCGAATCGGGTATATATGAAGTAAACAACGCCATGAAACGTGATTTACTGAATAGCCCCATGGGCGAACATGCCAGTAATCTTGGGGGCTTAATTGCTGACGAAATTGCACATTCGCTTCCTGATGCCACCGCTTTTATTACCAATCCCGTTGTGGTTGACGAACTGGACGAATTAGCTAGGATTTCAGGTCACCCGAATTTCAAAAGAGTTTCGATTTTTCACGCTCTAAATCAAAAAGCTGTAGCTCGCGAACATGCTAAACATACGCTTAAAACCTATGAAGATCTCAACTTAATTGTAGTTCACCTTGGTGGGGGAATAACCGTTGGAGCACATAAACGAGGTCGTGTAGTGGATGTGAATCAAGGCCTTGATGGTGAAGGACCATTTTCACCAGAACGTTCAGGAACCTTGCCTGTTGGCGAATTGGTCAAACTTTGTTTTAGTGGAAAATACACCCAAAAAGAAATCAAGAAAATGATTACTGGGCAGGGGGGCTTAGCAGCCTACCTTGGAACCAACAATGCCTACGAGGTTGAACAACGTATGAAAGGTGGTGATGAAAAAGCTAGTTTAATATACTCAGCTATGGCTTATCAAGTTTCTAAAGAAATTGGGGCTATGACTGCTGTTCTTGAGGGTGATGTTGATGGAATTTTGATTACTGGTGGTATTGCTCACGATCGTTGGTTTGTGGAGCAAATTGTTAAGCGTGTGGAGCGCTTTGGCCCTGTACATGTTTATCCTGGTGAGGATGAAATGAAAGCTTTAGCCATGAATGCACTCAGAGTGCTTCGCGGAGAACTCACACCAAAGATATATTCTTAAATTTCTGATTATTTAGCAATCCAAGAAGTTGGGTTCAATAATGATTTTCCTTTCCAAATTTCGAAATGCAATTCGGTTTTTGAACTAGAGTCATCGGTACGTATTGAGCCTATTTCTTGTTTGGTTTTAACAACATCTCCCTGTCGAACTTTAACTCCATTGAGATTAGAATAAACGGTAAAATATTCTCCATGGCGAATGATGACTGCTTGATTATTATTTGTCAATGTGCGAACACTTATCACTGTACCATCAAATATTGAACGAGCTTTTTCGCCTCGGGTAGTTAAAATATCGACGCCATTATTTTTAATTCGAACCCTTTTTAAAACAGGATGTATATGCTCTCCAAAAGTGCTTGAAATAATTCCACGCTCTGAAGGCCATGGCAATTTCCCTTTATTTGAATAAAAGCTTGATGAAACAATATGTTCACTAGGAGTCATGGCTATTGAAGCTTTTCTTTTTTCAACATTCTTCTTCGCAGCTGCCAATCTAATTTCTTCAGCAATAATATTTTTAATAGACTTATTTAATCGATCAGATTCTCTACGTTTTTTTCGCAAACTAGCCCGCAAATCTTTTTCTTTTTTTGCCAGACTATTAATGGTCGATTGCTTTGTCGTTTTTTCTCTGTCGAGCTGTTGAATCTCATTTTCTTGATTTACCATCAAGGATTGCTTATCAATTTTTTGTGTTTCAAGCTCGCTAATAATAGTGTTTAAGGTATCCTTAGTTTGTTCAATTAATACAGCTTGATTTTTTCGATAAGCACTGTAATATTGAAGATACTTTAAACGCTGATAAGCCCGATTAAAACTCTCTGCCGAAAAAATAAACATTAAACGATCCGATGAGTTTTGATTTTTATAGGCATAATAAACCATTTTCCCATAATCCTCTTTCAATTGCTTCAACTCTTCATTTAAACGTTTTACAATAGCTGTATTCTCATCAATAGACTCGCCTAATTCATCAACTTCAGCATTGATCGCAATAATGAGTTTTTCGCGTTGCTCAATTTTTTTATTTAGAAGAAGTAGTTCTTCCAATGAATTGGACTTATTTAAACGGGTTGTAACTAATAAATTGTTGGTGTAAGTAATTTCTTCGGACAAACGTTTAACATCAGCTTGAAGCTTTGTTTTCTTGCTCTGGGCATAAATATCACCACAACATAAAAGTAAAAGAATCAAACAGATTCTTAAAAACGAAAAGGAATATTGTTTAGCTTTAAAATCCATAAAAACTCCCGTTTATTTCAAGCGGGATACCGATTTATATTTTTTTGGTACTCTGAACGGAAAATTAACTTTCTTATTGACATCAATTTTTGAATAGTCAATTTTTACATCAATTTTCTTGTCTGCTTGCAGGTTAAAATTAATGTTTTTGGGGAATAATTGCTCATTTATTTTCACAAACTCATTATAATTCATCTGGAGCTTTTTGTTTTCTTTTCCTAATTCTTTTAATGAGATTTGAGATATCTTGAAATTTTCAGGATCTAACCATATGTTTTGAATAAAAATATTTGGTCTGATTTCACGTTTGCGGATGTGCTTTTTCAATTTATTTCTTTCGGCTGTTGAAAGTCGATACTCCATATTATCAATAGAAGCTCTGAATTTTGTAATTTCATAATGATCAAAATCATTCCCAATAATTAAACCTTGCAACACATTAAAATCAAGATTTGTATCAAAAAATTTATTCAAATATTCATAATTACCTTTAAAAAAGGTTTTGTTCATCCGATTGATGAATTTAACCGAATCGTTTGTAATTAGCATACGCGCAACTTCAATTCCAAGGAGTGGTGAGAAACTAACCCAAATTAAACTGTCCTTTTGAATCCTAATTTGTCCCTTAAATGAAGTCTTCTTTTTATCCTCTTTTAAGTGAAGACTAAATTTAGCATTGATGTAGTCAAACTGTAATTCGTTTTCGTTTAACTTTTTAAACAAATAATCAGCCCCTTCTTCTTTAAGAGGTGCTTTATAAACTTTACGAATCGTCCTACATGAACTGAAGCCTAAAACAACTACAATTATCAGTACTAGATTTTTTAATTTTATCATTATTCAAACAATTTTTTCTCACTAATTTTCTTTTCCAGAAATTCCGATCCTTCGCCCAAATCCTTGGCTTTTTTCCAATATTTTATAGCTTTCTTTTTATTGCCCATTTTATATAAAATGTCGCCATAATGCTCATTCAATTCTGCATTTTGTTTACCATCAATTTCATAGGCTTTTTCAATCCAAATTACGGCTTCCTTATATCTTTCCAGCTTATACAAAACCCATGCGCGGGTATCCATATTCGAACTATTATTCATATCTAGTTCTACAGCCTTTTTCGACATACGATCAGCCAGATCAAGTTTCTCTCCTCTTAGGGATAAATAATAGGCATAATTATTCAAAACCAATGAATTTGCCGTATCATAAGTCAGCGCTTTATCATAAAATTCATCTGATTTCCCTATCTCATCTAACTCGTGATAAGTGTCGCCGAGATAAGAATAAAATTGTGCCGTTAAGGCTAAATTACTTTTTGAGTATTTCAAGCCATCCTCAAAATTCTTTTCCGCTAAACGAAAACTATCTCTCTGAAAATTCCCAAGTCCAGTTATTAAATATGGCAATGGCTCATTCGGAAATAATTGAATTGTTCTCTCACCATCAACTGTCATTGCTTCAAAATTCCGTAAATCTGAATCAACAATTAGAAGCAATTCATACCATGAGTATTGTTCATTATTTTTATCAACTACTTTTAAAAGTAATTCGCGTGCTTCCTCATTTTCTTTATTCCGATAAAGGAGATCTGCTTTTAAAGACATAGCTTGGGCATCATCCGGATGGGTACTTTCAATTATCCAAACTAATTCTCGAGCCAGATCATTTTTAGTGGTATAAATTTGTTCTGGAGTTAAATACGATAATAAAACCTGCAACTTGGTTTCAACATCTAAATCAGGATTTGCAAAACCTATCTTTAGTTCATTAAAAGCCTTTTCATCATTATTATTTTTTCGATAAAAATCGAATAAAGAAATATGAACATAGGCATCAGTAGGGTCAATCTTAGCAATTTTTTCATAAGCCCATATTGCCTTTTCTTCTTTTTTATATTGAACGCATATCTCCGCTATTAAAGCATAGTATTTTGTTTCAAATGGAAATTCGGTAATTAGTTTTTCAATTTCATTAATGGCCTTGTCTATTTCATTTAATCCAATATAAAGCTGTTGCTTTTGTAATGAAATTGCCTCATTAATACCCGTCTTTTTTTCCAACTGATTCATTAAGGCAATAGCCTCTATATAATTTTTATCAATTAGATAGATATATGCTAGCTGTCTCAAATAATCAGATTTGGAAGGATGTTTTGCAACTAAGTCTTTTAAAATTTCAATACTTCCTTTAAAATTGCCTTCAGTTTGATGAACACTTGCTAACAGGGCTTTGTAATAATTGTTTTGAGGATCAATCTCTGAGGCTTTAAAGGCGTAATTTTTTGCTTCTTTAATACGTTCTTGAGCAAGATATAATGAGGCAAGTTCATACATTGAAGCTGCATCATTAGAATCGGTTTTTAGACATTCTAAATATAAAGCTTCAGCCTGATTATATTTATTGCTGTTTTTGGCTAAACTCGCTTCAACATATAAGCGTGCATTTCGGATTCGTTTTTTTTCACTTACACTATCCTTTTTATCATTAGAATTTAAAGCAAAAGAAGAACCAATAAATCCAAATAGAAAAAACGAAACGAAAAATATATAACGTATATGTTTGTATCTATAACCCATAATTAATTATTTATCATTACAAAAAACGATAATAATTTGCCTCGATTCTATTCTTTAAGAAACATTAACAATTATTTGTTTCCTGTATGTCCAAATCCTCCAGCTCTTCTTTCAGAATCTTCTAAAGTATCAACCTGTATCCACTCAGCTTTTTCGTGCGCAGTAATAACCATTTGAGCGATACGTTCACCATCATTAATTTCAAAATTTTCTTTCGAGAGATTCACTAATATTATTTTTATTTCACCTCTATAATCTGCATCAATAGTACCAAGAGTATTCAATAAAGTAATTCCTTTTTTGAAAGCCAATCCGCTTCTTGGCCTAATTTGAGCTTCAAAACCAACGGGTAATTCAATAAATAAACCTGTTGGAACTAAAACTCTTTCAAGGGGTTTTAAAATAATACTTTCATTAATAAAAGCTCTTAAATCCATGCCTGCTGATGCGATGGTTTCATAAGCAGGTAATTCATGATGCGACTGATTGACAATTCTTACTTGCATTGGTATAAAATTAATGCGCTAAAATACAGAAAATATAGCTTCGATATTCTGTGAATTATTTTATAATCTAAAGTATAAATAGGTTTATTTACTCAAAACAGTTTTCAACTCTTTTCGATCTAAAAGGAAAACAAGCCCTAGAAAAACGACAAGCAAAAGAGTATGGAGAGCCATTTTATTAAATAAATTTGAAATTTCGAAAATGGTGGTGATATAATAAATGAATGAAGCGAATAAAATATAAGTCCCAATTCTTTTTAAATCATAGTCAATTCGATAAACTTTTCGACCCCAAAAATAAGAGGCTATCATCATTAAAAAATAACAGGCAAATGTGGCCCATGCTGATCCCCAATAACCATAGATAGGTATTAAAATAAAGTTGAGGGCAATGGTTATTATTGTCCCACCCAAAGCTAATATAGCTCCGTAGCTGGTTTTATTTGTGAGCTTATACCAAAACGAAAGATTATAAAAAATGCCAATGAAAATATAGCCTGAAAGTAAAATTGGGATAACACCTATAGCACCCCTAAACTCCTTACCAATAATCAGCTTGATTACATCAATATATAATAAAATGCCAAGAGATGCGAAAAGCATGATTATCACAAAATACTTCATAACCTGGGCATACACTTTTTTGGAGCCCTTTTCTTTTTCCTGAGCAAAGAAAAATGGTTCGGCGGCATAGCGAAATGCTTGTACAAATAAAGACAATAGTATAGCCAACTTTATACTTGCCGAATAAACTCCAATCTCACTAAGGGCGATTTCTTCAGGAAGTAATTCATTCATTAAAATACGACCAAACATTTCGTTCATCGCAAAAGCAAATCCGATGATTATCAAAGGAAATGCATATGAAATTAGTTTCTTCCAGATTTGAAAATCAAATTGTAGTTGAACTTTAAATATCTCCGGAAGGAGCATGATAATTGTGATACTACTAGCAATTAAATTTGAAATAAATACATAAGAAACCAATCCAAATTCCGGATTAAAAACTGAATTAACAAAATCAAAAATAACACCCGACGAATATGTTTTTAAAATAAATGGACATAATAGAATAAAGAAAAGATTCAATCCTAAATTAACGCCAATATTAACAAACTTAATAGTCGCAAAACGAATGGGGCGAGATTCGGCTCTTAACTTCGCAAAAGGAATTGCAGCAATAGCATCCAGAGCCATAATTATCACAAACCATTGAACATAATTTGCAAAAGATTCATGTTTGATCCAAGAAGCTATTTCTGCTGAAAAACGAATTGATATAAAAACAAAAATAACAGTTGTTGAAAAAATAGAAATCAAACTGGTATTATATATTTTACTTTTATCTGAATTTAATTCTGAGTAACGGAAATAGGCTGTTTCCATTCCGTAAATTAGAAACACATAAATCACGGCAACATAGGAATACATCAAAATTAGTAATCCATAATCATCAGGATTAAGAATATTTGTATACAGTGGAACTAATAAAAAATTTATGATTCGTCCAACAATACTGGAGACTCCATAAATAGCCGTTTGGCCTGCCAATTTTTTAATAGGATTCAATATTCAAATTTTGTTTAAAATTAATAAATTGATATTATAAATGGGATAGAATCTATAATTTTTCACCATTATATAACGGAAGCAGAATAAAGAAAGTTGTGCCCACATTTGATTCTGACTCAAACCAGATTTTTCCACCAGTATCAAGGATAATACTTTTTACAATAGAAAGTCCCATTCCCATTCCACTTGTTTTAGTTGTAAAACTTGGCGAAAATATTTTTTCCGCTCTATCACTCGGAATTCCAATTCCATTATCTTTAATTGAGATTAGGCATTTACCAACCTGAACCTTTAAATCAATGTTAATTTCACCATTTTCTTTACGCCCTATTGCCTGTATCGAATTCTTAATCAGGTTATTAAACACTCTCAGCAACTGACTCCTATCCCCAGCAACCAATGATCCTCGAATTTGAAAATCAAAAGAAATTTTTAAATCTTCATGTTCTTTGAAAAGACCTAATGATTTGCGAATAACATCCTCTATGTCAACTTTTTCCATTTTTCTCTTGGGCATTTTAGCAAAATCAGAAAAGGCGGAGGCTATTTCTGATAGAGTGTCGATTTGTTGAACGATAGTATTACTAAATCGTTCCAAATGTTCATCCCAATCAGGTGATTTATCATCCCATCTTTTTTTCAAATATTGAACACTAAGTTTCATTGGTGTTAATGGGTTCTTAATTTCATGAGCAACTTGTTTGGCCATTTCACGCCATGCACTTTCACGCTCAGACTTAGCTAAAAGATCAGCACTTTTGCTCAACTCATCAATCATCCAATTATACTCATTTATTAAAGTGCCAATTTCATCCTGACGTTGCCAATTAATTTTTTCATTTGTTTCTCCAAGTTTTAATTTTCCTATGCTATTTCGTATTAACTCTAAAGGTCTCGACATATTTCTTGAAATAAAGAGAGCAATGATAATTGCTATCACAAAAAATAACAAATAAATATTAACCAATGCCACAAGAAATGTAGTGATTTCTTTTTGGATTTCGCTTTGGCGGGCAAAGTATGGCAAATTTAAATAAGCAATTAATTGGTTTTCAGAATTACGAAATGGGATATAAGCTGAAAGATATTTATAATCTCCTATTGATTCATTTTGGATAAATAGAAGCTTCTTTTTTTCTGTTAAAACACGATATGCTTCGGGGTTCATGAGTGGTGAGATTAGACCCTCATTTATAATTCTTGGTCGTGAAGTAGCAATCATTCTACCTTCAAGATCATACAGATTAATATCTGAAAAGAAGACGTCAGCAAATTTTTTCAAGAGGGTATTTAAATACTCGTTCATCTCAACTGGCAAACTACTTTCCGCTGATAATTTGTGTTCAAGCTCTACAAGTACTGAATGTGCCTTTTCACTCAAGATTTCTTTGTTTTTATTGTTATTGATGTCTACAAGATAAAACATGGTAACTGCACCTATAACTAAAAACGAAAATAAAATTATGCCAGTAAATGAAAACTGAATTCTTTTTTTGAAGCTTATAGGTGAATAGAATATTCTTGGGGAAAAATTTACTAGTATTGAAAACACTAAAACAAACAACGAAAAAAGAATAAAGAAATAAGAAAAGGGAGCAATTCGTTCCCAAAATTTCCTTAAAGGACGGCTAATAATAAGCCTATTTCCATCTTCATATCGATACACTAAATGATTAAACTCATTATGGTCAAATACTTCCGAATCAATAATATTATCAGTATATTCAGCATAACTTAGACTATAAAAATATGAACCAAATTTGTAAATCAATTGGTCGTCACTATATTTTGCAAACGAATAATTAATAATATCTTTACCCTTAATTTCATAGGACTCATCAGCAAACAATTCTGTATAACCGACACCTTCAGGAATAAACTCAGAAATCAATTCAACAAAGATTTTCTTATCTGGTAAATTACCATTTTTTGATTTAAAATTTAAGCTAGCTATATATGCATTATTAAGTGTTCCACTTTTTAAATGAACAAGAGATTCTCTTGATCCAGATTCTCCAAATTCTGCAATAAAATCCTTAAAATAGTCTGCGCAATTTATCAAATAGTCTTCTGGTTGAATATCTAAAACCTTTGTTGAATCACATACAGTAATATAAGATGTATATTTCTTCCAGGATCCTTTGGAAAAATAATTTTCAATTTTATTTATGGCAATATTTTCGATACTATCATTTAATGGTTGACTAAAAAGAACACTCAATTCTGTATCCATATTGATTTTACTTTCTATATCTAAAAATTCAAATTCTGCTAAAGGATCCTTATTCCCAACTAATTTTTCAGCAATTATTTTTCTTTCAATAATTTCTTTTTCATCTAAAATAATTGCCGAAATAGCACTCATATAAACAGAAAATAACACCAAGTAAAACATTAATTGGATAACATTTAATTTTGAGTTTCCAATCAACCACAGTGAAAGTAAGAGAAGAAAAAAGAGTATAGAGATATGAAAGAAATAGCTAACGATAAAGTAGGAAGAAATAAGAAATATTATAGATAAGCTAACACTAAAAATAAAAAAATTCCTTTTAGAAAATCTTACTTTTTTAAACTCAATAATAAATGCTTGAGCTAAGAAAAACAAACAAAGAGAGAGTGTGCTGAGAATCAAAAATATTAATGTACTAATCCCTGGATTAGCTATAAAATCTTGACCAAACTGAAATGTCAATAAAGAGTTTTTAAACAAACTAATTGAAGCTCTTTCAAAAAAGAAGAAGCCTATTATTAAAAGGATTGAGAGAAGTACAATGTTAATATATTTAAACCTAATAAAGACTTCATCAAGCAAAATCCTCTTGATAAACAACACATAAATGAGATACAAAAGGAGCATCACATTTGTAAAATAATTTGCAATAGATGAGTGTGATTGATCGGCAAAAGCAAATGGTGAATAAAGGGAGGATTCAAATAGAATATGCGGGCTTTTAAAATAATTTATTAGCAACCAAAAAATAAATACATCAGCTATAATTAATATAGGTTTTAGCCATTTCGGTTTAATTAAAAAAGAGAATTTTTCGTACAGTTTTTTGCTAATAATTAACAGAAAGATCAATAAAATATGAAACAATACGAATAAAATAAATATTTGATTATTCATAATATTGGATCCAGAAACTCCATAGATTGAAAACAGAAATAAACCGTTTTTATCCCAAACATTATAATCCCCTTGTTCCGGTGAAATATCAAAATGACTATCAATTTTAAAATCTGGATTAAACGATCCAGTAAGAAATTCATTGTTATAATTATATTCAAGCTTTATGGGGATAAGAGCAAATATACTTTTCTTATTATGTTTTAATACAAGTGATTTATACCAACCATTATTTAGCTTATGGATGGGATTTCCATTAAAATTTATGCCCTCAACAGAAATCAAATTTGTTGTCCAAAATTGCATTGAATCTCCTTTAATAAAGAATAATTCGCAACCAATTTGCGACTTAATTTCCAATAATGAATTCAACGAAATCTTAGATGTATTTTCACTTATATCAAGTTCATTGAGCAATAAAGTAAGCTTTTCAGTTTTCTCAATAAGTTGTGTTTGAATCTGATTAAGTGAGTACTTTACATTAAGTTTATTTGAATACTTTTCGGAAAAATACCAAAGACAAACAAAACTAATGGTCGCTAATAATACGACTATCCAAAAGGACTGTTTTAGTTCATTTTTTTTGATGTTTTTTTGGACTTCACTCATTCCATGTTTTGTTGGATAAAAAATATTAAACTTGAATAATTCGATGTTTTTCTGGCTATATAATTAGAATACCATCCATTGATTAATGCTTTAAAATATTTAATTATTGGGAACCTCTCGCTAAGCAAGCTTATATAATAAGCATCAAACTTCAATGGGTGAATACTCGCAATCTTCATACCAAATTTACTAAACAATTTTTCAGTAGAGGATTGAGTAAAATGATATAGGTGCCGAGGAACATCCAAAGCAGCCCAATCATTCTTATAATTTTTCGCATCCCATGCATTTGCTATTGGCACAGCAATAACTAATATGCCATCGTCTTTTAATAGTAATTTTAACTTTTTAATTGTTGCATCTAAATCATGAATGTGCTCCAATACATGCCAAAGAGTAATAACATCAAAACATTTGTTTTTTTTACTTAAAATCTGATCCAACGATTCTAACTCTATCCCAGATTGTATAGCTAATTCTCGCGCTTGCGGACTAGGCTCAAATCCACTGACTGTATAACCATTTTTACGAGCACTTTTTAAAAAAAATCCCACCCCACATCCATAATCAAATAAGTTCAAATTTCCCTTTTTACATTCAGAAATCAGATCCAATTTATAGGCGGTATTTTTATTACGAATATAATTATATACCCTATTAAACAATGATTCTTTTTCTCCCGAATGAGATATATAATCCTCTGAA
>JAOZUV010000190.1 GCA_029938505.1 Bacteroidales bacterium
ACTAATGGATATTCGCTTGCAAGGAAAGTGTTGTTCGAAAAATACTCTGTTCACTTTTTAGCAACATCCGTCCTTTGGATGCTATTTAGTTTTGTGAGCTATTTTGTTTTTAGCTTATTATTTAATGGAATGTGGTCAGCATTTTTCGGATACGAATTCGAATTATTTAATGCTTTTGATATTTTCAATGTTTATATGATTGCTGAAATTATTATCGGCTATTTTTTACTGGATTCAATTTTCTTTTTAGGTGCTGCTGCTTTCAAAAAGTACCCAATTGTTAAAACAGTATTGGCTCATTTTATCATAAACTGGGCATTTAGCATTTTAGCTTTTATCGTAATTCTAATCCTTTTTGGCTCCATGGAAAACTGGGGAGCAAAGATGGATACTCTTGGTGATGTCTTAATAGCAAAAGGTTGGTATACAATTGAGAATCTTGAACATAAGGCTCGAATCCTACTTAAAACTTCAACACTTTTATTAACAGTAGCTTTATATGTTACCGGATATTATAAACTTAAAGAACGGGAGGTATAAGATGGAATTCAGAGATAAACAAGCTATATATATGCAAATTGCCGATTACTTTGGTAATAACATTTTGCAGGATCAATGGAAAGCTGATGAAAAAGTTCCATCAGTACGACAACTCGCTGTTGAATTGGAAGTAAATCCAAATACAGTTATGAGAACCTATACTCATCTACAAGAGAGTAATGTGATTTATAATAAAAGAGGTATTGGATATTTTGTTTCACCGAATGCAAAAAGTATTTTGATAAATATGATAAAACAACAATTTATTGAAGTTGAGTTGCCCGAATTCTACAAAAAAATGCAACTCATAGGTCTTACAATTAAAGATCTAGAGGAAATGTTTAAGAAGTTGAACACTCAAAAACCACAAAAAGATGAAGAAAATTAGTAATAAAATATTTGTAGGCATACTGATGGTTGGTGCTGTAATAATGATTGCAGCTCTTATATACATCCGAATTTTAACCTAGCCATATAAAGACTGAGTAGTTTTTCGGTAGATTAAGTTTGTCATTTCGAACTGATTTTGTGAGTAATTAAACTCATGCTTCAAAAGGATTCGTCGTCCTGAAATCGATTGACATAAAAAAGGGGCAGCTATTAGCTGCCCCTTTTATTTTTTAGACTTTCGGTTACTGAGCGAAGTCGAAATGCCCTTTTGTGTTCCGTCAATTCTGCTCAGAGAACAATCATCGATTTTTCAAATCATTTTATCTCAGCTTCATGAAATCCAGAACGATCTGGTTCTGCAGGAATAGCTGGTTCTTTATAGGATTTTGTTTTCAATTCTTCCAATAAATGTTTTACCGCAGCTTCGATACTTGGATCAATACCTTTGGCCATTAAATCTGGTCGGTCATACACTTCGATATCTGGATATACGCCGATACCTTCGATAATCCAACCGCTTTCGTCATAAATTCCGAAACGAGGAACCGACATAGCTGTACCATCTATCAAACCTGCATTTCCTGAAATACCTACTAAACCACCCCAAGTTCTGGTTCCAATAATGGTTCCTAAACCTAACTGACGGAAATAATGTGGGAATGCATCGCCTCCAGATGAAGAATAATAATTGATCAACATGGCTTTTGGTCCGTCGTGTGCTACCATTGGATATTTGCCAGGCGTCAACTTATTTTTATGCCAATAACTCATATTGTTACGATCTAATAATTGGGCCATTTGCCAAGGAATAAATCCACCACCATTATAACGATCATCAATAATTAAAGCATCTTTTGTATGATAAGCATACATTCCACGATACAATTCACGATTCCCTTCAAAAGCTGTATTCGGAACATGGATATATCCAATTTTCCCACCTGAAAGTTTGTCGACCATTGCACGGCGACTTTCAACCCAGTCTAAATATTTCAATTCCATCTCGCTATTGATAGGCTTGATCTTATATGTCTTCGCACCATCAGCCGAAGGCTTAGAGTTTACCGTAATCTCAATGATTTTTCCAATGGTGTTTTCTAAGTATAAGTAAGGATTTTCTTTGGTTGTTACATCCTGACCATTGATTTTGATGATATAATCTCCTTCTTTAACGTTTACCCCTTGCTCGGTTAATGGTGAGCGGCGGTTTGGAGTCCAGTTTTCTCCTTGATAAATTTTAGAGATTTTATACAAGCCAGCTTTATAGTCTGCTTCTAATTCAGCTCCTAATAATCCAGTTTCGATGCGTTCTACTCTTTCAAAATCACCAAAATTAATGTAGGCATGACCTGTATTAGATTCAGAAACCATTTCGCTTAAGATGTAATCTAAATCGGCACGATGACTAACATAAGGTAAAAGTTGAGCATAGCGCTCACCTTCTGCTTTCCAATCTACATTATGCATATTGCTTACGTAGAAATAATCGCGGTAAATTCTCCAGGCATCTTTAAAAATTTGATTCCATTCTTTGCGTGGTTCAATTTTTACTTCCATATCTGAAAGATCTAATTTACCTGATCCTGCTTTAGCTTTAGCTAATTTTGCAATTCCGAAATTTCTACCATGGCGATAAAGCATTTGTTTTCCATCCGCAGATACAATAGCATAACGAACGCCATCCATAATGGATTTAGCTTTTTCATCTCCTAGGGTATATTTCTTTAAACTACCTTGAGCCATAAAAACAAATCCTTTGTCGACGGCTTGTAAATTACCATAGTTGCTTGCACGCATTGGCATAGCAATAATGCGATTACGAATATTATTGAAGTCGATTTTTACTTGCTTTTCTTTTTTAGCTTTTGGAGTTTCTTTAGCTTTTTTCTTTTTAGATTTATCTGCTTTAGGAGTTTCTTCCTTTTCTTCTTTTGGTTTAACGATATCTTCTTTGTGTTTGAAGATTACGGGACTTTCATTGGTTAATGCCAAAGCATAGATACGTGTTGCATTATTATATAGATACGCCATTTCGTGAGAAGAAAAATTCAGGTTATAATCTCTATTCGACATGAAATAAAGATAATTACCATCTTTTGAGAAAACAGGAGAGAAGTCGTTATACTCATCTGTCGTTAATTGTTTTGCTTCTCCACTTTCGATATTATAAACCCAAACAGCTGAGTGTGAGTTTTTACTTTCTTTTGTATATGTAATCCATCTTGAGTCATGTGAGAAATTATAGCCTCTAATTTCACTTTCAGTTGCTGCATCTACGTCTTTAACAATACCTGTAGTAACATCAATACATTTTAATTTTAAAGTGCGATCTGAGTACGCAATGTATTTACTATTTGGAGCCCAGTTAAGGTCATAAATCCAAGCGCTTGAGCCTGAAGTTAACTGACGTGCTTTTGCACCTTCTTTATTTTCTAGTAGATAAATTTCATATTCACCTGTCTCATCAGATACATAAGAAATATATTTACCATCTGGAGACCATCCTGCACCTGTTTCTCTGATTCCTTGTGTATTTGTAAGATTTATAATTTCGCCATCCTTTGCAGGAACAGTAAAAATATCACCACGAGCATCAAAAATAGCACGCTTTCCACTTGGAGAAACATCTACCGTTTGAATATCATTTTTTACACTCTTATAATAAGGAAGTAAGTTTGGATTATCGAAGCTAATATTTATACTTAATTTCTCTGTTTTATTCGTTGCTAAGTTTAGCTTATAGATATTTCCACCATTTTCGTAAGCAATCATTCCATTTTCTCCGGAAGGCCACATCACGTCAAACTCAGTGTGATTTGTAACTTTTTCGATAGCTTTGGTATTTACATCATAACTGAACAAATTTAATTTGAAGTCACGATCAGAAGCAAAATAAATTTTGTCGCCAAACCATGTTGGAATTTGATCACTTCCTTTAAATTCGGTAATTTTTTGAGCTTGATGTTTTTCTAAGTCATAAATCCAGATATCTGAAGCACGTCCACCTTTATAGCGTTTCCAACTTCTAAACTCACGTGCGATATGTGCAAAAGCTACTTTTTTTGCATCTGGAGAAAATACACCAAAACCACCATCAGTAATTTCTAATGGTTTTTCAAAACCACCATCAATACTTACGAGGAAGTATTTACCGTTACGTTGACCAAAAGCAGTACGATTCATACGAACCATAATATTTTTACTGTCTGGAGTCCAATCAAGAACTATATTGTCGAATCCACCTCTTGGAGGCATTGGCCCAACACTATTATAATAGGTTAATTGCTTTGGAGTTCCTCCATTAACTGGCATTACATAAACCTGACGTGTTCCAGAATATTCGCCTGAAAAAGCAATCCATTTTCCATCAGGAGAAATTTTTGGGAATAATTCAAAACCCTTATGAGAGCTTAATCGTTTTGCATCTCCTCCATTGGCAGAAACAGTCCAGATATCTCCGGCATAAACAAAGGCGACCAAATCTTTATTAATATCAGGAAATCGTAATAAACGAACATCCTGTTCTGCTTTTACTGTAAACATAAGGCCTACAAAAAGCAATGTTGTTGAAATTTTAAAAATTAATTTTCGCATATTAAAATATTTAAATTGTGATTTTATTCAGAATAAATTTATAAAGTGTGAGTAAAATTAACAAAAAGCTACTTTTAAAAAGTTAAAAATATATAAATATGCTAAAAGTGTAGATAAAATGCTGATAACAGATATTATTTGTATAATTTTATTGTCTAAAAGTTAATCTTAAAAAACAGAAAGCTTCCCATAAAAATTATTTATAAATTATAAATTCTATTAGGATGAAAATTAAAAGAAAATTATTCAAATTATGTGTATTGTTATTTTTACCAGCAATAATGTTTGCACAGCAAGCAGAGTTTTTTAAAAAATCGGTACCTATGGACCCAACTGTGAAGTTTGGTGTATTGGAAAACGGACTGACTTATTATATCAAACATAATGAGGAACCAAAAGAACGTGCTAGTTTTTATATTATTCAGAATGTAGGCTCTATACTAGAAAATGATGACCAGAATGGGCTCGCACATTTTCTTGAGCATATGGCTTTTAATGGAACTCAACATTTTA
>JAOZUV010000191.1 GCA_029938505.1 Bacteroidales bacterium
AGGCAAATGAAGAAGGACTCATTGAACCGGGATAGCGATCCAGTTGAAAATCTCTTAGATAAAGTGAGAATGGGATGTTTACTAATTTAGACCCATAATTTACTTCAAATATAGTTCCGTTTATGTTCGTTTTCACGCTTTCGGCGAGATAACCTTTTCCTCCAAATAATACAATATCTTCTGACTTATCTTGAAACTTAAGTCTCATTGCTACCCCCGAAGTAGTGTTTTGTTTTGGAGCAGCAGGTACTGAAACCAGTTTGGCTTTTGCCTTTGGATAAAATGCTTTGATGACCAATTGCTCGTTTCCAAATACATATAACTTCATTACATTAAACGGGTGAAATTCGTTGATACTCAAGATTGTTGTGTTACCATCAGTCATGTTTGATAAGCCAATTTCGAAAGGTGCTTTTATTTTCAATGCACCGTCTTTAAATATTACTTGAATAAGGTTTGGATCGTTGTTTGAACTTTCAAATGAGAATAGATGATCACCAATCATTTTTACTTCTCCTTGTTTTAAGAAAACAGTTTGTCGTCCTCCCATTCCCATAGAGATAAAGGAAATGATGGGTTCTCCATTCGGATCTTCAACAATAGTTTCGGCTGCATTTTGGTAATATTCAATTAAGTTTAAATGACAGCTTTCATCACCAAATTTAATTGTCTGATAAAATGAGTTACTGGAGTAAGGAGTAAACATTTTCTTTTTTGAATACTCATAAGCCTGTTCGTTATGATTAATTTTTACGGTGATATATGTATGTTCACTTATAATTTGGTTCGAGCTATTTCCTTCACGAATTATCATTGTTCCTTCCGAACCACCGTAGCGTGTAATGGCAGAACCTATTAAAATGATAACAAAAGAGATGTGAAATATTAAGACGCTATGTTTTTTGCGTTTATATAGGTTGTATTTGAAAATCCCACCCAACATGCTAATGCACATTAGTAAGAGTAATAATTAAAACCAAAATGCTTCGTAAACAATAATTTTTGCAGCCAATGTTCCAAGATCGTTTTCAACGAAAGTTGCAGTACCAATTGCCGCCGCAAATACCAACATTAACGTACCTGAGAACTGCATGGAAAACAAGAGATCAAAGAATTTTTTCATTATATAGTAAGTTTAGTTTTTTTAAGGATATCAAAAGTAATCATTCTAATTATATTATTTATGAGCTATGACAAATGTCATAGTTTGTTGGATAAATATCATTTTGACTGATTCTTCAACAAAATATTCGTCATTCTGAACTTGATTCAGAATTTAAAAATGATAGCTTTGAGATGCTGATCCCGATAATTTCGGGACAGCATGACGTATTTTAAATACATTACTTAAGTCATGGGCTGTTATGCCAAAATAAAATAATTAGGTTTTAAGGATGATGATTCACACTCTCCTCAATTAATGGATGATTTCTAGAAACTAGCGGTCTCTTGCTTAATGACCAAGCTAATATATAGCCAAACAAGCCAATATAACCAAGGAAGCCTCCAATTTCAATAAACCCAATATTTAGATGATGCAAAGTTCCCACAGTCACTTGCATATAAACATCTACATATTGTCCCAGTAAAAGAACAATCATTAATACCATTAATAAATTTTTGCTAGAGGTTACTTTGCCCGTTAATAATAGTAAGAATGGAAGCACCCAGTTTACAAAAAATTCGGTATAAAATAGAACCGTAAATTCGCCTTTGGTACGAGGCATATAATAAATGGTTTCTTCAGGAAGGTTGGCGTACCAAATTAAAATATACTGTGAAAACCAAGTGTAAGCCCAGATAATACTTAATACAAATATGTATTTCGAATAATCTTTTAAATGATATTTATTGAGATAAGGGAAGTAGCCTAGTTTGTTCATCAAAATTATAACGAGTAATATCAAAACTATGGCATGGTAAAAGCCCATCACAAAATTACGAACAGCGAAAATTGTACTAAACCAATGCGCATCTATCGACATAATCCAATCGAAAGAAGCAAAAGAGAATGTGAATGCGATTGAGAAAATATACACTTTGGAAAAGAATTCTGTTTTTTTAAAATATTTTAATCCACCTACTAAGTCTTCTTTAAATGTATATTTTCGTAAAAGTTGGGTTAATCCAATCCAAACTGCAAAATAAATCAGGTAGCGAATAATAAAAAATGGAACATTCAAAAAGGGTGCTTTATGTTGTAAAATGGCATCGTGTGCCACGGCATCTTCATGCGACCAATGATATAAGGAATGCAATCCAAACATCACTGGAATCATCAAAATAAATAATACTGGAAAGAAGTTGGCGATGGCATAAGGAATGCGATTAAAACCCGATGACCAATGTGATTGCGTGACATTTTGAAGTGCCAAATAAAAAGTCGCTCCAACGGCTAAAGCAATAAAGTAATAATTATTGATCAATAGGTTTGCCCATCCACGTTCGGGATGCGAAATAAAGGCGTATATAAAAGCAATTAGTCCAATAGCCATCAGGCTGAAAGCAACTAATTTAAATTTTCGAGGTATGATAAATGTATGATCCATTTTATTTATTTTGATGGATGAATATCTTATTTTTTAACAAGCTCAGTACGAACATAATTGATTATTTTCCAGCGATCTTCGGGCTTAATTTGTGAGCCGTGAGCCCCCATTAATCCTGATAATGAACCCATGGTTATGATGTGAAATAGTTCCCCATCAGGTTTGCTTTGCATATACTTTTCGATCAAAGTTGTGGGTTTCATGGGGTGTAATTTGCTGGTGTATAAGTGCCCGTTTCCGTCTCCTGCAGGACCGTGACAGCTATTGCAATAAATCTCATATTGTTTTTTTCCTCTGCTCAATGTTTCGGCATTGACAGAGATTGGATTCATCAATTCTTTTCCCGCTAAAATTTGATCGGGATAGTTTTTTTGTTTGTAGGGATAGGGCATATGTCCACGAGAAATAGTACCGGCTACCGGTAATTGATTCGCTACACTATCTCTAAAAAAGGTGTTTTTAGAGTAAGCCTCAGTTGCTTCTGAATAATACATATCGGGCATATAAGCCCAACCCGGATGATTGCGATCGTGATTACAAGATGTTAAACTAAACAGCCCGCTAATAATAACGATTAACAATAATGACGAATATTTGTTCCTTATTTTCATATAAAGATTATTCTTTAATTTTAATTTCTTCTTCAACTTCATTAACCTCACTTGCACCACTTTCTTTCATCGCCGTTTTGATGGCTGTAATTTCTTGTGCAGATAAATTATGATCTTTATCAACCACTATCAAAAATTTATCATCGGTAGCACGTGGATCAAGCACTTGAACTTCTTTACCTGGGTATAATTTTTGACGAATAAAAAAGGTCATAAAGGTTAGGAAAGTGGCAACAAAAATAGTTCCCACAAACATGATAATGATGAATGATAATGAGTTTAATGGTTTACCTCCAAACTTCAGTGGATAACTAACTACAGATGTCCAATACAAAAAAGCAAACACTAAAGCAGCTCCCAGTACACCATATAAAAATGTTGCTAAAGGCAAACGGCTTTCAAGTTTGAGTGCTTCAAAAACGCCGTGTATCGGAATAGGAGTCATTACATCTTTAATCTTGATGTCCTTTTTCTGTATGTGATGAATAGCATCAACGATCAAATCCTCGTCATCATATACTCCAATGATATTTGTTTTTATCATAGCTTTATTTACTAGTTTTTTTCAAAATTCCTTTTACTTCACTAATGGCAATCATTGGGATATAACGGAAGAATAATAAAATTCCCAATAGAAAGATTCCTAGAGTGCCTACAAATATTCCGATCTCAACTATAGTTGGGCTATAAGTTGCCCAGCTTGAAGGCAAGAAATCTTTTGATAAAGATGTTACTACGATTACATAACGTTCAAACCACATCCCTATATTAATGAAGATGGATACGATGAAAACGATGGTGATATTCTTTCTGATTTTTTTGAACCAGAATAATTGAGGGATGAATGCATTGCAACTCACCATAGTCCAAAAGGCAATAGTGTATTCACCCGTCACACGGTTTTTCATAAAGGTGAACATTTCGTATTCTCCACCACTATACCAAGCAATAAATAACTCAGTAGAATAAGCAGTAGCCATAATTAAACTAATAAAAGTTAGAATTCTGGCAATGGCATCAAGGTGTCCTTTGGTTACATAATCTTGATATTTAAATACTTTTCGGACGATAATCATCAGTGTAAGTACCATCCCAAAACCGGAGAAAATCGCTCCAACTACAAAGTATGGAGGAAAGATGGTGGTATGCCATCCCGGCATTACGGAAGTGGCAAAATCCATCGAAACGATAGAGTGAACTGCAATCACTAATGGTGCAGCTAAACCTCCTAATAATAAAGAAGCTGTTTCGAAACGTAACCAGCCTTTAGCTGAACCTATCCATCCAAAACTGAAAAAACTATAGACTCTTTTCTTTACGGCAGAAGTTGTATTATCACGAATAGTCGCAAAATCAGGAATCATCCCGATATACCAGAATACAGCCGAAGCCATTAAATAGGTGCTAATCGCTACAACATCCCAAAATAGTGGAGAATTGAAATTATCCCAAAGTGGTCCACGAGTGTTCCAATACGGAAGAATAAAAAAGGCATTCCAAATACGACCCATATGAAGCATGGGAAACATACCAGCACAAATAACGGCCACAACAGTCATTGCCTCAGCAGCGCGGTTAATGGATGTTCTCCAGCGTTGACGCATGATGAGCAGGAAGATGGAAAATGCTGTTCCAGCATGGCCAATGCCTACCCACCAAACAAAATTGATAATTCCCCAACCCCAAGCAACATTATTGTTAACACCCCAAGTTCCAATTCCAACGCTAACCGTTGTGTAAATGGCCCAGCCACCAAAAATCATGGCTGCAAATGCAAGGGTTGCGGCTACATACCACCACATAGGCGTTTTGGCATAAAGCGGCCTTGTGACGTCCTTGGTGATTTGACCGTAGGTTTTATTTCCCT
>JAOZUV010000192.1:0-4159 GCA_029938505.1 Bacteroidales bacterium
ACGTCCGAAAATTAACGATATTTTAAAATGAAAAAAGACATTCATCCAAAAGATTATAGATTTGTTGTGTTCAAAGATATGTCGAACGATTACGCATTTCTTACCAAATCAACAGTTAACACTAAGGACTCCATTGAATGGGAAGATGGGAAAGAATATCCTTTAGTTAAATTAGAGATCTCTCACAAATCACATCCTTTTTATACTGGTAAAATGCAGCTTGTGGATACTGCAGGTCGTGTTGATAAATTTAAAACTAAGTACAAAAAGCATTACGAAACAAAAAAATAATTTGATTATTTTACCTCAAAAGAAGCTCTCCAATTGCTCGGAGGGCTTTTTTTATGCATATATTTCTAACAATTTAATTTTTCATAAATTTGTTATGCAATCTTAAAAATGCAATATGAACTACATTTTATTTGATACCCTAAGAAGAGACCATCTTTTACCTTTAACTTTTATCAGGCCTTCGGCCGATATCAGGATTGGTATTTTAACTATTCGTGAAAAATGGGAGACCTATTTAAATACGAAAACTTCATCTGTAACAGAATCATATCTTCAAGAAAAATACCCGCTTAAAACCGAAGCACAAAATATATTATTGAATGGTACTATTTGTCCAAACCCAGCATTGGTTGAGGAAATTAAAAACTTAAAAAATGACGAAGCATTAGTTTCTGGCGAGATTATCATTGCTATGCATCTCAAAAAAGATGATCTGGATAAGATCAACGAAAGCGATGCAGGTATCAAAGAAATTCAAAGCAAAGCAATTTATACAAAAATAAATAATACATGGGATATTTTTGCCAAAAATGGGGATGAAATTAGAGCAGATTTTGAATTGCTAAGCAAAGGACGAAAAAGTCAAAAGATAACTTCTGGCAATCATGTGATTTGTGAAGAAAATATTTTTGTAGAAGAAGGAGCAATCATTCAAAATACAAGTTTAAATGCTTCTACAGGGCCTATATATATTGGCAAGAATACTGAGGTTATGGAAGGCACATTAATCCGCGGACCATTTGCTCTTTGCGAGAAATCTACAGTAAAAATGGGAGCCAAAATCTATGGAGCAACAACTGTTGGTCCCGACTCAAAAGTGGGTGGAGAACTAAATAATGTGGTTATTTTTGGGTTTTCAAATAAAGGTCATGAAGGCTTTTTAGGAAATGCTGTTATTGGTGAATGGTGCAATATTGGTGCTGATTCAAATAATTCCAATCTTAAAAACACTTACGAAGAGGTAAGGCTCTGGGATTATGCTGCAAATAGTTTTACAAAAACAGGTTTGCAATTTTGTGGATTGATTATGGGTGATCATTCAAAATGCGGAATCAATACCATGTTTAATACAGGAACTGTGGTGGGTATTCATGCTAATATTTTTGGTGATGGATTCCAACGTAATTTCATTTCTTCATTTTCATGGGGTGGAGTAAGCAAAATGGAAAAGTATAATTTTGAACGTGCAATGCGAGTAACAAAAGCAGTGTATGAACGTCGTGGGCAAAGTCTGAATGAATCAGACAAAGCCTTGCTAAAACTAATTTTTGAGAAAAGTGTGGAAAATCGTTTTATTTAATTAAGCTTTGGCACACTCATTGACACTATCATCATCTATTTTAATTAATTAATAGAATTTTATTATAAGCGATTGAATATTTGATACTTACACATTTTAGTAGTTAAGAAAAACTGCCAAAACATATAATCAATGACAATTTGACTTGTAAAAAGAGACCAATATACTATGGATAGTTTTAATTTTTCCGATATCATAGATCAGGATACTGAATTTATACCCTTACTCTCTTCTAAAGACGAAGAGATAATGAATGCTGAAGATATTCCCGAGGAACTCCCAATATTACCCTTACGCAACACCGTTTTATTTCCAGGAGTGGTTATACCAATCACTGTTGGAAGAGATAAATCCATCAAACTAATACGTGAAGCTTACAAAGGAACTAAAATCATAGGTGTTGTTGCTCAAAAAGATATTGAAACCGAAGATCCAGAATTTGAAGATCTTAATCCTATTGGAACAGTAGCTCATATCATGAAGTTATTACAAATGCCTGATGGTAGCACAACAGCTATTATTCAAGGAAAAAAACGTTTTGTTTTGCAAAACATGGTTAAAACAAACCCCTATCTTGTAGCCAAAGTAACTCAATTTGGACAAGCTGAGAAAAATTTAGGTGATGATAGCTTTGATGCATTGATTTCGTCTTTGAAAGATCTTTCAATACAGATCATCAAACAATCACCCAATATTCCTACGGAAGCTAGCTTTGCGATCAAGAACATCGAAAGCCCTGTTTTTCTGGTAAACTTTGTTTCTTCTAATCTGAATATCGACATCAAGGAAAAACAAAAACTCTTAGAAATTTCAGATCTCTTAGAACGTGCAAATCGTGTTTTAGCCTCTTTAACTAAAGAGTTACAAGTTTTAGAATTAAAAAATCAGATTCAGAAAAAAGTAAAAGTTGATCTTGATAAACAGCAACGCGATTATTTACTCAACCAACAACTGAAAACAATTCAGGAGGAACTTGGAGGTAGTCCAAACGAGCAAGAGATCATTGATTTAAAAGCAAAAGCTAAAAAAAAAAAATGGTCTAAAGAAATTTCTGAATCTTTTGAGAAAGAAATGAAGAAATTGCAGCGGATGAATCCACAGGCTGCCGAATACTCCATCCATTTAAATTACATGGAAGTATTGGTAGAACTACCATGGGGTGAATATACGCAGGATAATTTTGATTTAAATCGTGCACAAAAAATATTAGATGAAGATCATTATGGTCTAGAAAAAATCAAAGAGCGCATCATCGAACATTTAGCCGTAATCAAATTAAAGAACGATATGAAATCGCCCATTCTTTGTTTGGTAGGACCTCCTGGTGTTGGTAAAACTTCATTAGGTAAATCCATTGCCCGTGCAGTGAATCGCAAATACATTCGCATGTCATTGGGTGGAGTTCGCGATGAAGCAGAATTACGTGGTCATCGTAAAACATATATTGGAGCTATGCCTGGTCGAATCATTCAGAACCTTCGTAAGGTCAAGTCATCCAATCCTGTGTTTGTACTCGATGAAATTGATAAAGTGAGCGGAAACACTGTTCAAGGCGATCCACAGGCAGCTTTGCTTGAAATCTTAGATCCGGAGCAAAATATCGCCTTTTACGATAATTATTTAGAATTAGATTACGACTTATCACGTATCATGTTTATTGCTACTGCGAATACATTGAGTTCTATTCATCCCGCTTTAAAGGATCGTATGGAAATCATTGACTTAAGTGGTTATTTAATTGAAGAAAAATTGAAAATTGCCAAGCGTCATTTAATTCCTAAACAATTCCATGAACATGGGGTCAAAAAATCACAGTTAAGCTTTCCAAAAAATATAGTCGAAAAAATCATTGACGATTATACCCGCGAATCTGGTGTACGAGGTTTAGAAAAAAATATAGCAAAGATAATTCGTAACAAAGCCAAATACATTGTGATGGAAAAAGCCTTCAATAAAAAATTGAAGGAGGATGATTTAACTGAGATTTTAGGCATTCCACGTTTTCAACGTGACCGTTTTATCAAAAATGATGTTGCAGGAGTAGTTACTGGTTTAGCCTGGACAGCTGTTGGTGGCGAAATATTATTTATTGAAGCCAGTTTAAGCAAGGGCAAAGGCAATTTAACCTTGACTGGAAACTTGGGCGATGTAATGAAAGAATCAGCTACATTGGCTTATGAATATTTAAAATCTCATTCAAATACATTGAATCTGAATCCTGATGTATTCCAAAAGTGGAATGTTCATATACACGTACCTGAAGGTGCTACACCAAAAGATGGTCCATCGGCAGGTATCACCATGTTTACAGCTCTTGCATCGGTATTTACCCAACGAAAAGTAAAATCCGCTTTAGCAATGACTGGCGAAATTACCTTACGCGGAAAAGTATTGCCGGTAGGAGGGATTAAAGAAAAAATTCTGGCTGCCAAGCGTTCTCGTATTAAAGACATTATTTTATCTACTGAGAATAGAAAAGATATTCTTGAAATTAAGGAAGACTACGTTAAAGGTTTGAGATTTCATTATGTTGAAAAGATGATTGACCTAATCGATATTGCTTTATTT
>JAOZUV010000192.1:4169-5025 GCA_029938505.1 Bacteroidales bacterium
ATTAAAAGATAAGGTTGTTAATCCGTTGGAATTAAAATAGATAAGTAAAATTCTTATCACTCAGGGTTATCGTGAGAATCAAGAACTGGAACCCGATTTAGTAAAAGCACAGGAACTTATAAAGTAGGGTAAAAAAATTGAAGTTTTTGGTCGTAAACAAAATTAATTTTATAGGTTGTAACATCTTAGGTTTTAAATCGTCTAATTGAAAAATTAGACCATATGACCAGCCAAGTTATTAGCCCCCTTCAAGCAAAACAACGCATTGAATTTATCGACATCCTCAGAGGCTTTGCTCTTTTCGGGGTATTGGTAATAAATATTTATACATTTAGTCAACCACCATCCGGACATATTGGTAGCAGTTATAATGATCTTCACGGGTTTCAAGAAATATTTGCCTGGTTCATAAATATATGTATCACAGGTAAATTTTACACCATATTTTCATTTCTATTTGGTTTAGGTTTTGCAATACAAATTGAGCGTTTAAAAAGCAAAACTGACAAATATATCCCCACTTATGCAAGACGATTACTGATTCTTATCCTTATCGGATTTATTCATGCCATTTTTCTATATACTGGCGATATTCTAAAATTATATGCACTCAATGGATTTTTACTTCTGTTATTTCGTAACTCATCTCCCAAAAAAATTATTTGGTGGGCAATCAGTTTAACTATTGTGATGATCTTACTTTTTTCATTAGCGGTAATAGGAGAGTCATTTGAGTCAAATAAAGTAAAGGATAACGTAGTAGATAATCCAATCATAGAGAAAAAAAATGAAGACAGACTAAGCCATAAAGAAAAAGAAGCAATTTGGAGTGACACCTCTAAAAATGGTAATTTTA
>JAOZUV010000193.1:0-3229 GCA_029938505.1 Bacteroidales bacterium
CGATTTATCTTTCTTCTTAAAGAAATAGCATTTTACTTTTCAGGCTATTATTATTATTATGCTTGTAAAAGATTATTACCATTCGCTTTATGATGCTATTTATAAGCATGAACTCCAAAAGGATTCTTGATATATTCGCGGAGTAATTTTGCTTCCGATTCTGAAGTTTCTAATACTGCACGAATAACATCTTCAATAGCAATAACACTAACAATTTCCTCACCATCCAGAATAGGAATATGCCTAATATGTTTGTCGATCATGGCATGCATAAGGTAAGAATCGTCATCATCCATTTTACCAACTATTAATTCGTCAGCAGGTGTCATTAAATCTTTTACCAAATTTGTACCATCAAGGGCTTTGCCCATTTTATAGCATTTGTACAAAATATCTCGTTCAGAAATAATTCCGATCAATTGTTCTTCTTTGTTTACAACCAGGGCTGCGCCAGAGTTTGTTTCATCAAGACGCTTAACAGTTTGATAAACAGATGAGTCATCTGTTACTGTCACAACCATTTTCCCTTTATTTTCTACTATTTTTGAAACTAACATATCTTCTCCTTTATTTATAGATTAATAAAATCGGCATCTGCAAAGTATTTCATAAACTGTGTTCTTTCAAATAAAATAGGTTTGCGAATATTTTTCTGATTCAATTTTCCGATAAATTCGTTTGTGTTTTTATAATTTTTTGAGTCCATCCAGTTTTCAAGACTTTTATTCATTTCACTAATTACTTCTACACCGTTTTTAAGAATACTCGAAACTACCTGTACAGCTTTTGCTCCAACAAGCATATTTTTAATCACTGATTGACTATCGATTATTCCTGTTGAAGATGCTAAATCGCAGGCTAATTTTGGAGAAAGAATCCCCATCCAGCGTAAAACCATACTGTTATCTGTTGCTAAGCTATTAAACGACTGGTTTATCACTTTTTCGTTTTCAATATCTACATCGGGTGAATAAAAACGATTGAAAAGAACCATTCCTTTTATATCGGTTTGGCTTAAACGTGTGAAAAAGTTTGCCATTCCAGAAAAATAATGACTCATCTTAACACTCACCGGAATTGAAATTACATTGCTAATTTGACTGATGATATCGAAATAAGTCTTTTCATAATCTAAGCCCGAATATTCTTCATCCGCAGGTAAAACGAAAATGTTTAATTCTAAAGCATCGGCTCCGGCTTCTTGCATTTTATGAGCAAATTCAACCCAATCGCCTTTACTCATACAATTGATACTTGCTATGATAGGAATATCTGTCTCACTTTTGCAGGCTTTTATTAACTCTAAATAATCGTTGATGCTTTTTTGTTTGGTGTAATAGCTTAGGTAGTTTTCAGCATCGCCAAAAGTATTATACATATTGTTTACACGCTGAGAATCCACATCCATTAGAATCTGTTCTTCGAAAAGCGATTTTAAAATAATTGCACCAGCACCGGCGGCGGCTAATTTTTTTACTTTTTCAGCCGAGTCAGTTAATGGTGAACTGCCCACAATAATTGGACTTTTCAATTCTAGACCTAGATATTTGATTGAAATATTTGCCATAATTTTAATTATATAATTATTTTGCCGCTTTAAAATCTATTCCCTGAATGAAATTATCTATTCCAATGGCCGCTTTATGTCCATTGGCAATGCCATGAATTACATCCGGACCTTCAATGATGTCACCACCCATAAAGAACCATTCAACAGTTGTTTGGAAGTATTCATTAGTTTGAACACGACCCCGTGGTCCAAATTCGATGCCTTCTTTGAATTCTTCTGTGATATAGCTTATATCCATACCTTGTCCGATAGATTCAATAATTTGAACACCGGGCCAGAATTCTTTTATATCCATGGAACATTGTGGATTGAAACGCCCTGTTTCGTCGAAAAGCGAGTTGCATTGAACAACGTGTAAGCCTGTTGGAATACCATCTTTAATTTCGATAGATTGAGGAGCCCAACCCGGATGAATAATTGCGCCTTCTTCACGGGCTTCAACAACTTCTTCACGATCGGCAGGCATTACATCTTCTTTTTCTAAAGAAGTAGCAATGATATTTACTTTACCGTATTTGGTTTTTTGCATACGAGCTAAAGAACGGGTTATATCCATTGCCACATTACCACCACCGATTACCACAATAGATTCTGCCACTTCAATTTCTTCACCGGCAGTAATTTTATTTAAATAATCTGTTGAATAATAAACATGCTCATTATCGGAACCTGGAATTCCTGTAGAGCGGCCTAAATGCAAACCTGTACCCGAGAATACTGCGTCATAATCATTTCCTAATTGCTCTAAAGTAATATCATCACCGATGCGAGTATTGTATTTAATATTTACACCTAATGAAAGAATATAGTCAATGTCTTTATCAATTGAATCGTAAGGCAAACGGTATTCCGGAATACCATAACGCATCATTCCTCCAGCTTTTTCGTATTGCTCGAAAATGGTAATATTGTAGCCCATTTTTACAAGATAATGAGCAGCTGATAATCCCGAGGGACCAGAGCCAATAATGGCTATTTTCTGATCATTGTTTTCAATTTCTTTGGTATCCAAGATATCTTTATACTTATCACTTGGTACCTGATCGGCAATATAACGTTTTAACCAGCGGATGGATAAAGGTTCGCCTTTATGTCCGATAGAACAAACAGTTTCACATTTATGTGTACAGATACGTCCACAAATTTCTGGCAATGGATTTGTTTCATAAAGTATGCGTAATCCTTCTTCAATATTGTCGTTGCGAATTGCTTTGATATATTCTGGAATACCCATATGTGCAGGGCAGGTTGCGGTACAAATACCACATTCTACGCAACGATCGGCTTCGGCCATAGCTTGTTCTTTCGAATAGCCTTTAACCATTTCGATAAAAGAATCACTTCTTTCTTCGGGATGAAGGTGTTCCATATCTACGCGTTTCAAGTTGTAGAATTCGTAATTACCTTCTGGTTTTTTCCAGCCTTTTTCATTATTGTCCCATTCTTTTTTATCAACACCGGGCGTAAAAACAAATTCGTCAGGATTGGTAGCAATCCAAGTATATTCATTCGATAGGGTTAAGGAATTGGTTGTACAAACGTCGACGCAAAGAGCACACCAACAACAGCGGCCATAATCAACACGAGGACGTAATCCGCTATCTCCATCTACAGGATCTGTAAAAGGAACCAAATCAATCGCTTCGTTTTCGCATATAA
>JAOZUV010000193.1:3239-5018 GCA_029938505.1 Bacteroidales bacterium
CAGATCCTGGACGGTCGTTAAATGGATCCTTAATAGTAACAGGATTTCTAGCGACCCTTTTCCAGGCAGTGAATGGACTTAAAATATCTTTTATATTCATCTTAATAATCTTTAAAATCAAACATTAACATACTACCTCTCAATTTCAGGTGGACATGTTGCTAGTGAAACCATGATAGCAGCAGTATCTGCTATATTTGCATTGATCAACAATTTATCTAACAAAGCATTGGCATGTGTATAACTTGGTCCTTTCAGGTTTATACGACGTGGTTTGTCACTACCATCCGTAACCATATACATACCGTATTCACCACGTGAACTTTCACATTTTTGATAAGTCTCTCCTTTTGGAATACGCCAGTGCATAACATTTGGTGTTTCTGCTTTAATCTCTCCTTTGTCTGGCATTTTTGCCATAATTTGACGAATCAAATCAATGGTCATTTTCAAATCATGCCAACGCACCCGACTACGAGCATAAACATCTGATTCGGTTGTAGTATAAGGTTCAAAATCAAGTTCAGCATATTTTAGGTATGGATTTGTTTTACGAACATCACGCATAATACCGGCTGCACGTGCTGATGGACCATAAACGCCATATTTATCTATCCAATCTTTTGGGATATGAGCTAGGCCAATTGCACGCTTTTTAAAGACAGCATTATTATACATCAAATCGTCGATACTGTTTACAAATTCATCAGCCAATTTTAGGTTTTCCTCCATGCGCTTTTTAAAGCCATCAGGTAATAAGCCTCTAACACCCCCGGGAAGAATATACATATGATACACACGACCTCCGGTTAACTCTTCAAAACGATCGAGAATCAGATCACGGACATAGTTTCCCCATTGATAACCCAAGCCCAGTGCAAAAGTTCCACCTTGTCCGGGAACCCCACGTAAAAGTATTTGTAAACGAGCCATTTCCAAGGCTAGAGTTCTTAGCCACTGAGCAGTTTCTGGAACTTCAATCCCACTTAAATTTTCTATTGCAGCAGCAAGTATGTATTCATTTGGATCTGGTTCGGCCACACACATACGAATACAAGTTGGAAAACACTGTATAAATTTCCTGCGTTCCATTAATTTTTCAAAACCACGGTGTAGATAGCCAACGTGGGTTTTAGATTCTACAATTTCATCACCATTTACAGTCAGCTCTAGCGACATATTGCCCGTAACTCCTGGATGTTGAGGTCCCTGCCAAATTTTTAAATATTTATGCGAGCTCAAATCGATGATGGGCTTACCGTCTTCTCCCATTTCAGGATACAAACTCCTGTCAGGATTCATTTGAAATAAGTTTTTTAGATCCATCTCTTTTCTCTTTAGTCGTTAGGGTATATTTTAGATTTCATATAAGTGGCAGGATCGTTTGATTGGCGACCCGGACGTGGAAAATAGGTTTTTTCGGAGTACTCTTTTGTGTCGAAATCGCGACGATAGGGTGGGAGGTCATCCCAGCCTTCCAACATAAAGTCTTCTTCAATACGTGGACTTCCAGGAAAATCAATCCCAAACATTTCTCGTAATTCACGCTGATAAGTGGCCATATTTTTCCATAAATGATGAGCCGATTCCATACTAGCTTCTTTGCGATCAATCATAACGCGAATGCCAATTTCAGTTTGGTTCGTTGGATTGTTCAGTAAATAAGTAAGCTGAAAAACACCATCTTCAATCCAATCAACAGCAGTTAAAAGCGTAAGACCGGCATATTTGCAATAATCACGCAAATAGGTCACCAATGCAATTGCTTGCTTTTTTTCT
>JAOZUV010000194.1 GCA_029938505.1 Bacteroidales bacterium
CTGTCTTGAGTAAAACTAAGATTGCCTTTACTAATTTTTTCTACTGCCTCTAAAAGAGATTGAATATCTTTATTGTTTGATACTTCTGATTTAGATTTCTTTTCAGTCATATTATTATAATTTAAGAAAATAAATTAATTCTTTCTTAATACATTTGTATTATACCACACTTGAGCGTATATATTAGTACTACATATTATTTCTGTCAATATAAAACAATTCGCTCAAAAAGGAAGTTAATATAATATATATATCGCTTTCTAATAATATAAAATGAAATATTTCATCCAAACTTACGGCTGCCAAATGAACTATTCAGATAGTGAAAGAATTACTACTGTTTTAAAAAAGATGGGGTATGAAGAAGGAACTAGTTATGATGATGTAGATTTAATTCTTTTAAATACATGTTCAGTTAAGCAAAATGCAGAAAATAAAATTTATGGCTTAGGTGGTAAGTTTGCAAAGTTAAAAATAAAAAATCCAAATTTAAGAATTGGAATTACTGGGTGTATGATCCGTGAAGAAAGTGGGTTAAGAGATGAAACAAAGCATGAGGTATTTAATATTATGCCAACAATCGATTTCGTTTTTAGAATAAAAGATTTAATGATACTTCCTGAAATACTTCATAAGCTACACCATATAAATGGTGCGGATGAGGTAAAAGATTTATGTAGTTATTTTCACATTCAGCCAACCATTACAAATATCGCCCAAGTGTTTATTCCAATCATGACTGGGTGTAATAATTTCTGCTCATATTGTATAGTTCCTTTTGCCAGAGGAAGAGAAGAATCTCGTGATATTACAGAAATATTAGATGAAGTTGAAAAGATGGCAAAACGTGGAGCAATGGAAATAAATTTTGTTGGTCAAAATGTAAATACCTACAAACCAAGCGACGCAGATTTAGATTCGACCGACACTCCATTTGCTCAATTGCTTCGTCGTATAGACGCTGTAAACGGTATTGAGCGCATTCGTTTTTATACAGTACATCCAAAAGATATGAGTGATGATGTAATTAATTTATATGGAGAATTAAAAAGCATGGTACCTCATATCCATCTTCCTGTTCAATCCGGATCAGACGCCGTTTTAAAACGCATGAATAGACTTTATACAGTGGAAAGATTTAAGGAATTAGTTAAAAAACTTCGCAATCGTATTCCAAACATATCAATAACTACAGATATAATTACAGGTTTTTGTGGTGAAACAGAAGAAGAATTTATGGAGTCATATAATCTAATTCAAGATGAAAAAATTGACCTAGTTTATGTTTCACAATATTCAGAAAGAAAAGGAACATCAGCAGAAAAAACAATGGAAGATAATATATCCCCAGAAATAAAAAAAGAAAGATTTAGAAGAATAACAGATGGAACAGGGGAGATATCAGAAGAATATAATCAACAATTTAATAATAAGGAAGTGGAAGTATTGGTAGAAAAAGTAGAAAAAGGTTTCGCAAGCGGTAAAATACCTGAATTTAAAATGACTCGTTTTCCATCCGACGATCAAAGCTTAATTGGAAAAATGGTTACAGTGAAAATTAGCAAGGCAATGATGTGGTGTTTGGAAGGCGAAATGGTTTACTAAATAGTAGTAAAACCTGGTTGTAAAAATATAAGTTTTTTAGTATTCTAAATATGAATAAAAATAATAACTAAGCTATTTGAAAATCGCTATTGTAACAGATTGGCTAACAAACTACGGAGGCGCTGAAAGCGTTATTAGTGCTTTTCATGATCTTTTTCCGAATTCTCCAATTTATACAACAATGTATAAACCAAAAGCAATGCGGGAACTTGGAAAAATAAAAGATATTCGCACTACATATCTTGATAAAATTCCTTTTGTAAAACACCAATGGATGCTTGGATTTATGCCAACAGCAATAGAGATGATGAATTTAGATGAATTTGATATTGTTCTTTCTAGTTGTCATAGTGTTAGCAAGGGAATTATTACAAAGCCAAGTACATTGCATATTTGTTATTGTCATACTCCAATGAGGTATGCATGGGAAAGTTGGGATTTAGAAACAAGATTAAAAAGATTTCCAAGATTTCTTCATGGAATTATTCGTAAACAAATCGATAAAATTCGTGAATGGGATTATTGTGCATCAAAACGAGTTGATGAATATATTGCTAATTCAAATTATACATCTAGTCAGATTAAAAAATATTACAAAGAAGATTCTAGTGTGATTTATCCACCAGTTAGAAGTCAAAATTTTAAAAAAATAGATAATCCAACTAATGATTTTTATTTTGCAGCTGGTCGTTTAATTCCATATAAAAAATTTACACTATTAGTAGAAACTTTTAATGAAAATGGACTTCCGCTTAAAATAGCTGGAACAGGTAATGATTATGAGAAATTAAAAAAAATGGCAAAACCAAATGTGGAAATATTAGGTCGTGTTAGTGATGAAAAATTAAAAGATTTATATGCAAACTGCAAAGCCTTTTTGTTTCCTCAGGTTGAAGATGCAGGAATCGTTCCACTAGAAGCAATGATATCAGGAAGACCAGTAATTGCATTTAATCGCGGAGGGAGTTTGGATACAATGATTGAAGACAAAACAGGAGTATTTTTTGAAGAACAAACAGCTGAAAGTTTAAATAAAGCAATTAAACGATTCGAAACAATGAAATTTGATTCTGATTTCATTCATGATCATGCTGCGAAATATGATATTGAGATATTTAAGGATAGGATTAGGAGTTTTGTAGAGGAGAAATGGGAAAAATTTCACAAAAAATAAATATGTAGGGGCAGGACATTGTCCTGCCCATGCATATTTATTGTCCCACAAATGCATATTTATTGTCCCACAAATGCATATTTATTTTTATTAATAAAAACACATGAAAAACAAAAAACAAAAAATAGGTCTTGCTTTAGGTGGAGGAGGTGCTCGCGGAGGCGCTCATATAGGCGTGATTCGTGCGCTTGAGGAAGAAGGAATAAAAATTGATTATATCGCTGGAACTAGTATTGGCGCTTTTGTCGGAGGTATTTATGCAGCTGGAGGATTAGACTTCTTAGAAGAGTTTGCATGTAAAATAACGCGGCAAAAGCTAATCAAATATATGGATATTCGTATGTCAACAAAAGGGGTTTTAAGTGGTGATAAGGTTCATAAGCTTCTTAATGAAAAACTACTTCCTAAAAAAACATTTCATGGACTCAATATTCCTTTTTGTGCTATTGCGACAGATTCTTTAACAGCAGAAGAGCTTCAAATCAACTCAGGAAAATTATCTGATGCGATTAGATCAAGTATTTCACTTCCAGGAATATTTCACCCATTTGAAAAAGATGGACGATATTTAGTTGATGGAGGATTGGTTAATCCAATGCCAGTAAATGTGGTGCGAAAAATGGGTGCAGATATTGTTATTGCAGTAGATCTGAACCATAACAATATCAATGAAAAAAAAGAGGAAATGAAAGTAGAATCTGTTAATTTATGGGAAGAAATTCGTTTAAATTATAAAAATACAGGTAAAGTTATTAAGAAAAAAATTGATTATTTGAAAAAATCTAAAGGACCAAATATTATAGAGGTTTTAGGTAATTCAATTAATATAATGCAAGATCAAATTACACAAAAAAATCTTATTAAGTATCCTGCTGATATTTTAATTCGTCCTAAGTTAGATGTAGTAACAATTTTCGACTTCCATCGTTCACCAGAAATCATAAAACAAGGATACGAAGCCACAAAAAAGATAATGCCAGAAATATTAAAAATTTTATCATTAAATAATAACCATGAATGAAATAGATATATTAAACCGTATTAAGCAACTTGAAAACAGAGTTGAAAAACTTGAAAATCCAAAACAGGTTTTTTCTAAATTAATGCAAGTAGAGACGCATTTCAATGCGTCTAAATCAGAAGATTTCAATGCGTCTAAAACCGAGGAACTCAATATATCTGAAATAGAAGATTATAACGAGTCTGAACCAGAAGACACTAAAATAAATCAACTTATTGAATGGATAAAAACAGATTGGCTAATGAAAATTGGTGCATTTTTATTAATTTTAGCGCTAGGTTGGTTTGTTACTTATGCATTTGCCAATAACTGGATTGGTCCAGTTGGTCGGATTTCTTTAGGTATTTTAACTGGAATAGGAATAATGACATTTGGTCATTTAAATATACAAAAAAGAAAAGAGGTAGGTTTAGTGTTAGCTATTACAGGTGGAATAATGTTATTAACAACATTGTGGGCAGGAAGAATTTTTTATGATTTTTTCACTCCAATTACAACATTAATGATGATGTTCGCAGTTATTTCTACAATGACAATATTTTCAATAGTTCATAATACAAAATCAATTGCGATTATTGCGCTTATTGGTGGTGCACTTATTCCATTATTATCCGGAGTAGAGTCAACAAGTTATGTGATTTCACTTTCTTACATTTTATTATTAAACATAGGGGTATTAGCAACTGCAGCAATGCGTGGATGGAGGAGTTTAGTTGTAATTGCATTAGTAGTTACAGGTGTTTATAGTACAATGTTTGATTCTATTACAGATATTCAAACATGGATATTCATGGCATTATTTTTTGGATTATTTTTTATAGCAAATTTATTCACAATACTAAGAAATAAAAAAGTAGCCATAGCCAATCTTTTAATCAGCGGAATAAATGGTTTATTATTATTAATTTGGACAAGTATATTTGTACCAGAAGAATTAATCAGTATTATTTTATGTGCAGTAATAGTTTTATTGGTTGGTATTTCGTATTTATTTGCAAAAAATGGAGACAAACAAGAACATTTATATTTAAATATAAGCTTAGCAACATTATTTTTAGGAGTAGCAACTGCATTTGAATTAGACGGATCAGTATTAATTATTGCATATTCTATTGAGTCATTAATTTTGGTTATATTATCTGTATACTTACTAAAGAATATAAAAGCAGGAAAAATAGTATCATTTACACAGGCATTACCAT
>JAOZUV010000195.1 GCA_029938505.1 Bacteroidales bacterium
GATTTTATTTTTGCCATAGTAGCCGAAGAATATGGTTTGTTAGGGGCCTCGTTTATCGTGCTATTGTATTTAATATTATTTTTTAGAGCGGTAAAAATTGTGAGCAAAATTCCGCAAAATTTTGGAGCATTCTTGGTTATAGGAGTGAGTTTTAATCTGGTTCTTCAAGCGATGATAAATATGGCTGTGGCTGTTAATTTATTACCTGTGACTGGTCAGCCACTCCCATTGTTAAGTATGGGAGGAACGTCTATTTGGTTCACTTCATTATCCATTGGAATTATTTTGAGTGTAAGTAAAGAAATTAATAACCCTACAATTGTAAAGCATGAATTATATGCAGACGAAGCGTAGAAATATAATCATCAGCGGTGGAGGTACGGGTGGTCACATCTTCCCAGCCATTGCCATAGCAAATGCAATAAAAAAGCGTTTTGCAGATGTTAATATATTATTTGTAGGTGCCAAGGGTAAAATGGAAATGAGTAAAGTTCCAGAGGCGGGTTATCCGATTAAAGGATTATGGGTTAGTGGTTTTCAGCGGAGGTTAACGATTAAAAATCTACTATTTCCGTTTAAACTTATTTCTAGCCTTTTGAAGGCGAGGTCAATCATTAAAAATTTTAAACCAGATGTAGTTATTGGAGTAGGAGGGTACGCCAGCGGGCCTACACTAAATATGGCTAATCGTCGAAGTATAGTTACACTGATTCAAGAGCAAAATTCATTCCCCGGAATTACGAATCGTTTGCTTGCTAAAAAGGTTAATCGGATTTGTGTGGCTTATGATAATTTGGATAAATATTTCCCCTCTGAAAAAATTGTTTTAACTGGGAACCCCGTTAGAGAAGAAGTTGTGAATATTGAGGGAAAAATTGATGAAGCTAATAGTTTCTTTGGGTTAAAAACTGGGATGAAAACAGTTTTAGTTGTTGGAGGTAGTCAGGGAGCTGTTTCAATCAATAAAAGTATTGCTGCAAATATCGACGTTTTTGCAAAAAATAATATTCAGCTGATTTGGCAAACAGGTAAGTTTTATTATCAAGAGGCTATTGACTTAATTGGTGATATGGAAAACATAAAAGTCCATGAGTTTATTAAGCGGATGGATTTAGCTTATGCAGCTGCTGATTTGGTTATTTCTAGAGCTGGAGCAATTGCAATTTCGGAGCTCTCTTTGGTTAAAAAACCAGTCATATTTATCCCGCTTCCATCGGCGGCCGAAGATCATCAAAGCAAAAATGCAAAAGCATTGGTTGAAAAAAATGCAGCCTTTTTGATTAAGGATAATGAAGCAGAAATTGAGCTGCCAAAATTATTAGAATCATTGATAAATGAGGATAAAAAATTAAAAGAGTTATCAAAAAATATTTCAACTTTTGCATCGCCAAATGCAACGGATTTAATTGTGGATGAAATTGAAAAATTGATAAAATAAAATGGAAATAGGGCAAGTGAAACATATGTATTTTCTTGGTGTCGGGGGTATTGGTATGAGTGCCTTGGCTCGCTATTTTAATCAATCAGGAGTAATTGTTAGTGGCTATGATAAAACGCCCACAGCTTTGACTGAACAATTACAAAAAGAGGGTATTGATATTGGTTTTGAAGATGATCCTCAATTTATACCTACGAATATTGAGTTGGTGGTATATACACCTGCCATTCCTAAAGAAACAAAGCTTCTCCAATTTATTGAGAAAAAGAAGATGCCACTTTACAAACGATCTCAACTTTTAGGTGAAATTACCAAAGATAAGTTTACGATTGCCATCGCAGGAACACATGGAAAAACAACTATTTCCTCGATGCTTGCGCACATTATAAATTATGCAGGGATAAAAGTAATGGCTTTGATTGGCGGTATTGTAAATAGCTATGATACTAATTTTATAGGTGATGTAAATGGGGGTGTTTTTGTGGTGGAAGCGGATGAATATGATCGATCATTTTTAACCTTGCACCCTAATATTGCATTAATTAGTTCTGTGGATGCCGATCACCTGGATATTTACGGAAGCAAAAAACAATTACTAGAATCATTTGAATTGTTTGCTAAAAATATCAAATCGAATGGTGAACTTATTTTAAAAAAAGGATTGAGTGTAAAGCATGATGGAATTAAATCACATACTTATTCGTTGACTGATGAGGCTAATTTTAATTGTAGTCGTTTTGAGATTGGTGACGGATCGTATATTATCGATTTGAAATTGGAAGATGCAATTATAAAAAATATTAAATTTAAAACACCTGGTCGTCACAATGTGGAGAATGCTGTTGCAGCTGCATCCATCGCTTCATTGTACGGATTAACAACTGATCAAATTAAAAGTGGACTAGAAAGTTATCCAGGAGTTAAACGCCGATTTGAGATTGTTCTTGAAAATGAAGATTTTGTATATATTGATGATTATGCACATCATCCTGAGGAGTTAAAAGCATGTATTTCATCGGTGAATGAATTGTATCCTGAAAAGAAAATTACAGGTATTTTTCAGCCGCATTTGTTTAGTCGTACCCGTGATTTTGTAGATGAATTTGCCCGTAGCTTAGAGTTATTGGATGAAGTAATAATCATGGATATTTATCCTGCAAGGGAAACTCCTATTGAAGGTATTAATGCTCAATTTTTGTTGGATAAAATTAATTTGAAAAGAAAATTTTATATGAGTAAGGAAGAAATTCCTTCTTTCGTTGTAGCACAAAAACCTGAAGTTTTATTGACTTTAGGAGCAGGAAGTATCGACCAATTAGTTGAACCATTAAAACAAATGTTAGCTTAATATGAAACGCTTTTTAAACATATTGTTTGGAGTTATTGTGCTTTCAGCCTTAGCGTTTGCTATATATTTTGTATCGGCTAAACAGAAAGAAGTTAAGATTGCTGCGGTGGAGATAAATATTCAATATTCCGGCTCTGATGTTTTCCTGAAGAAGGAAGATGTAAACCAAATAATTGCGGATAAAATCGGGAATGTATTTTCAAAAAATGTTGTTGATTTGGAGATCAAAAAAATTGAACATTTGATTGCCAACAATCCTTATGTTTCAAATGTTAATGTGTTTACAAGTCTTAATGGGAAGCTAATAATAGATATTATTCAACGACAGCCTATTGCTCGAGTATCAACTATTAAGGGAAGTTTTTATATTGATACTGAAGGTACAATACTTCCCTTAAATAGCCAGTACGTATCGAGAGTAGTAATCGTAAATGGTTTATTAAAAAATTATTCCTATTTAGATTTGGAAGGAAAGAATGTTCAAGAATTTGAAGGAAAAAATGATCTGAAAGATATTTTTTATCTGGCTAAATATATTTACCAAAATAAATTTTTAAATGCTTTGACAGAGCAAATTTATTTGAACCGAAACAAGGAATTTGAGATTGTTCCTAAGATTGGAAAACAGCTAATTTTATTGGGGGATGTATCTGATTTGGATGACAAGTTTCGGAAACTAGAATTGTTTTATAAGCATGGAATTACGCTAAGAGGTTGGGATCGTTATAAATTGATCGATCTCAAATATAGAAATCAAGTTGTTTGTACTAAAAGAATATAAATATGGGAACTTCAGAAATTATCGTAGGACTAGACATCGGAACTACAAAAATTGCGACCATTGTTGGGCAACGAAATGAGCATGGAAAAATTGATATCCTTGGTTATGGGAAAACAGAATCCATTGGAGTGAAAAGAGGTGTTGTATCCAATATTGAAAATACGGTTCAATCTATTATAGCTGCTGTAAATGAAGCTGAACAAAAGTCCGGGGTTGATGTAAAATTTGTAAATGTTGGCATCGCTGGCCAGCATATTAAAAGCTTGCAACACAGAGGAAATATCATTCGCGAAAAAAGCGATGAAGAAATTAGTCAGCAGGATATTGAGCACTTGAATAGCAGTATGTTTAATTTGAGTATGAGTCCTGGTGAGGAAATCATTGATGTTATTCCTCAAGATTATATTGTTGATGGTGAACAAGGCATTAAAGAACCTATTGGTATGTTAGGAAACTCATTAGAGGCAAATTTTCATATTATCATCGGACAAACTGCCGCAGCTAAAAATATTTACAAATGTGTTCGCAAAGCGGGTTTAGAAGTGGTTGAACTTATTTTGGAACCAATTGCTTCTGCTGAAGCAGTTTTAAGTGAAGAAGAAAAGGAAGCAGGTGTGGTACTTGTTGATATTGGTGGAGGTACAACTGATCTGGCAATTTTTCAAGATGGAATCATTCGCCATACAGCGGTGATTCCTTTTGGTGGTGATATCATTACTGAAGACGTAAAAGAAGGCTGCACCATTATTAAAAAACATGCCGAAGAATTAAAAGTAAAATTTGGTTCTGCCTTGGCAAGCGAAAATCGTGATGAAGAAATTGTAGCTATTCCTGGTTTACGTGGTCGCCCACCGAAAGAAATTTCATTAAAAAATCTGGCTAGTATTGTTCAGGCTCGTATGGAAGAAATCATTGAGCATGTGTATTATGAAATTAAAAATTCTGGCTTTGAGAAAAAATTGATTGCTGGCATTGTTCTAACTGGTGGTGGAGCACAATTAAAACACATTTCGCAATTAACTGAATTTATCACTGGTATGGATACTCGTATTGGTTATCCTAATGAGCATTTATCCAGCGAAGTAGATAATGAAGTGGCTAGCCCAATGTTTTCTACAGGTATTGGTTTAGTGATTGAAGGAATAAATCGTTTTAATCGCGATAGCCATAAAGATATGCAGGATAAAGGCGATAAACGGAAGAAAAAAATGATTGGCAGGAAAGATAAAAAAGATCAGAAACCTGCTGGTTTTCTGAAGAGTATCCAAGATTGGTTTGAGCGAGATGCGATGGACTAATACTAATTAACAATTTTTGTTTAATAAAAACTGAGAATTAATAGAGATAAAGACGGTAAAATTTTTAAATTTAGACATACTAAAAATGAGCGAAATGATAACTTTTGATCTTCCCAAAA
>JAOZUV010000196.1 GCA_029938505.1 Bacteroidales bacterium
TGAGGTTGATCCACGCTATATGGAAAGTCAGGCGATCATCCCATTGGAAGGAGCAAGTGGCTCATTAGAAGGGGTTGAAAAAATTCAATCAACCGCTGGGCAGCAAAACGGGAGCATCCGGATTAGTTTCAGACAATCAACAAATATTAAGTATGCCTATTTAAAACTGGTTGAAAAAATTGATGAGGCAAAGAAAAATTTACCTGAAGAGTTTTTTGTAAATGTTTTCAAATTTGATTTGGAGAGCATGAATAATATGTTCATGAGTTTACAAGTTAGAGGCAGTGGCGGAGTGGATAGAGTTCGTCAGGTTACAGAAAAGGAAATCATTACTAAACTGAAAAACATTGATGGTGTCGCCAATGCTGAAATTTTTGGTGGCCGCGATAAATCCATTGAAATTAAACTCAAAGAAGATGTTTGTGAAGCCTATAATATCAGCCCCTCAGATGTTCGTTCAGCTTTAAGCAAAAATAGCAGAGCTCGTGTTTTTGCTGGTAAAGTGACTAAAAATAATCAATTGCATTTTGTAAATATTGTGTCTGAATTTGATGATATTAGCGATATTCACGAACTCATCGTTAAAGAACAAGGATCTATTCATTTAAAAGATATTGCAGAAATTAATTTCGGAGTAAAAGAACAAAACTCTTACAGTCGCATCAATGGTATGGATGCGGTTACTATTCAGCTTACGCGAGATGCTCAGGCAAATATTATTGATTTGGCTGATGATGTAAAAGCACAAATTGACAGGCTAAATATCGATTTGGAAGAGAAGGATGTGGCAGTTGTTATCCAAACAAATACGGCCGAAACCATGGAGAAAAACATCGATCTGATTATTCAGTTAGCAATGATTGGTGTAATTTTGGCTATTTTTATTTTATGGATATTCTTACGGAATTTACGCTTGGTAACAGCCATTGCTCTGGCAATTCCAATTTCTGTTTATACAGCCTTTAATTTCTTCTATGCTGCTGGTATTAGTTTAAATAGTTTAACATTGCTGGGAATGGCACTGGCTATTGGTATGCTCCTCGATAATAGTGTAGTTGTTTTGGAAAACATCTACCGTTTGGCGGCAAATAAAATGCATCCCGATAAGGCAGTAATACAAGGAACAAAAGAAGTTTGGCGATCTATTTTTGCAGCCACACTCACAACAATCACGGTATTTTTACCTTTCGTTTTTTCAACTAATTTTTTTGTTGGTTTATTAGGAAAGCATATTGGAGTGTCAATCATTTCAACACTTTTGGTTTCATTGGTCGTGGCATTATTCCTCGTTCCAATGGTTACTCACTACTTCCTCATTCGGAAAAAAGATAAGAAACCTATCCAATTCGAAAACATTCCTCATCATAATAGGCTTATTCAAATATATTTTGTTTTCTTGAAATCATGTATGCGAAATCCGGGTAAAACTGTGATGGGAGCCCTAACTTTATTTTTTGTCACACTTTTACTCAGTCTGACGATAAGCATGGCAAGTAATACAGAAGCAGAAGTGCTAGATTTAACACTTTACGCAACCATGCCCAATGGATCTACACTCGAAAACACTGATTTATTAATTAGAGAAGCAGAAAAAAAACTGCTTGAATTAGAAGAAAAAGAAGATATCGTAAGTCAAGTTTACGAGGGAGAAGCCATCATCACTATTAAGCTTTTAAAAAATTATAAGGATATTGCAAATAAATCAATTCCAACAATTAAAAATGAAATTATAGAAAGCTTAGATGAAATGCGAATGGCTGATTTCAGCTGGGATCCACCTTCAACAGGAGGTCGCTTTGGAAATGGAGGCTTTGACGAAGACGACGATTTTGGAAGCATTCTTGGCTTTGGTAGTCAAGAAGAAAAAATTATCATTAAAGGGCAAGATTTTGACCAAATGCTTAACCTTGCAAATGATGTAAAATATTATATCGAACAATTACCCTCTGTTCAACGCATCAATATTCGGATACCCAATAATCGTCCGGAATTACAACTGAGTTTCGACAAACAATTAATGTCGGCATACGACATCCCACTCACAGGAGTTATGTCAGAATTAAATTCGTTTCAACACGAATTTTCATCAGGCGTGACTTTTAAACAAGGAGCCGATGAGTATGATATCATCATTAAAACAATTGGCAACGATAAACAAATCGAACGAAATGTCAATGATTTAAGGAAACTAAATATTCGAGGAACTCAAGGTTCTCAATTTGAGCTAGAGGAAATCAGTAAATTCAATTTCACCGAAGGATTATCTACAATACGAAGAACCAATCAGGAAAAACAACTCACTATCTCTTATCAATTTTTAAATGAAGTGACGGATGAAAAAGATTTGCTTGAAGCAGCTCGAATTGAAATTGACGAAACCATAGAAAAAGTAAATCTTCCATCTGGTATGGCCGTTGAAGTAATTCATGAAGACAGTCAATTAGGCGAATTTGGTTTTTTACTATTTATGGCCTTTATGCTTATCTATATGATTTTGGCTTCTGTTTTCGAATCATTTACCATCCCTATTGTGATGATGTTTTCGATTCCTTTAGCAGCCATAGGCTCACTCGTATTATTAGTTCTCTCAGGAACCTCCTTGATGAATGCCAATGTACTCACAGGCTTCTTAATCTTACTCGGAATCGTAGTCAACAATGGAATTATCATGATTGATTATGCACGAGTACTCCAAAAACGTGGCTACCGCGAATCCAGATCGTTGATGATGGCAGGACTAGCCAGAGTACGACCCATTTTAATCACAGCCATCACAACTATTATTGCATTGATTCCTTTGGCTCTCGGCAAAGCCGAATATGTGACACAAATTGGAGTTCCTTTTGCAATCACCGTTATTGGAGGATTGACTGTAAGCACAATTTTAACACTTGTATTTATACCAACTCTTTATTCGGGTCTTCGTAATTCATTGGAATGGATAAAAAGCCAGCCACTACATATTAAAATAATTCAAACCATTCTTTGGTTTGGTGGTGGTTACCTGATTTATGCTGAAGTTGACTCCTGGATATGGCAAATCATCGATTATTTAGTATTAATGATTGGAGTACCTCTTACCATTTATTTCATTCAGAATAGTCTCCGTCAAGCATCCGAAAAACTTATTGGGGAAGATGAAGAATTGGTTATCAAAATCAGGAATCTCGTTAAAATCTATGATTGGGATAATCGCTTTGTTCGCGAATGGAAATCGGGTATTAATCTCAGAAAACGCTTGGGAATTCAAAAAGAATACACTTCTTTTAAACATCTTGGGCAAACGCTTTGGCAATTCCCATTAATCGCCTTTGGAATATATTTTATTTATTTCCATCTTGAAAGCGGATTGTGGTATTTTATTTTGCCTGTGTTTTTATATCTGATGATTGTTGGTGCATTAACTCCTTTCCGTAAATATGCCCGCCATCTAAAAGAACACAAAAAAAGAAAACTATTACGGATGTTATTTATGTTCACATTCAAATTGGCATTTTGGGCATTCCCTGCTTTTGCTTTATATATTTTTAATGCAAAATATGAACTTATAGGCTTGATAATACCGATGGGAATTCTTTGGTATTTAGCCATACAAATCAAGATAACTTCTGATAAACTTTATAAGGAAAAAATTAAAATCAACAGAATTACAGGACGATTTAAAGGCATCCGTAAAGCCTTTTACCGTTTTGTAAAAGTGATTCCTATCATTGGGAAGAAGAAAGTTCCATTCAAAGCTGTTAAAGGAGTTTCCTTCGATATTGAGAAAGGAATGTTTGGATTGTTAGGTCCTAATGGAGCTGGAAAATCGACACTGATGAGAGTTGTTTGTGGAATTTTGGAACAAAGTTATGGACAGATCACCATCAACGGTATTGATGTTTCCGAAAAACGTGAAGAGCTACAAGGACTGATTGGTTATTTACCACAGGAATTTGGCATGTATGAAAATATGAGTGCATGGGATTTCCTCCATTATATGGGCATTCTTAAAAAATTGTACGACGAAAAAGATCGTACAGAGCGTATTAAATATGTACTTAAATCTGTACATATGTATGATAGTAGAAATGAAAAAATAGGATCGTTTTCTGGGGGTATGAAACAAAGAATTGGAATTGCACAAATCCTGCTTAATCTCCCTCGAATTTTAGTAGTGGATGAGCCAACAGCTGGTCTCGATCCAAGAGAACGGATTCGGTTCCGTAATCTTTTGGTTGAGCTAAGTAAGGAACGAATTGTAATTTTCTCAACCCATATTATCGAAGATGTAGCCTCTTCTTGTAATAGGGTAGCCGTTATAAAACAAGGTGAGCTAAAATATTTAGGAGCACCTATTCATATGGCTAAACAAGCCGATGGAAAAGTATGGATGATGAATATTCCAGCTTCTGAATTTGATGTAGTAAAAGAAAAACTCACAATCATCCATCATATGCGCGATGGCGATAATATCCGATTACGATGCTTAGCTAATGAAGCGCCTTCGGCTGATGCTACTTCAGTAAAAGCAAATCTGGAAGATGCTTATTTAAGTTTGTTGAATGAAAAAATATAAGGAGTTGTAGATATGAATTTAGTCAAAAGATTACACTTGGTAAAAGACAGTTTGATTTACAATCTTAAAATTGTCTTTGGAAATAAGTTCATTTATTTCCTGATAGCTTCAGTTGCATTTTACCTGATGATCATCGGTCTTATGCTTTTTGATGACTCCGCTGTTCAGGAATCTGATATTTTTGGCACCATCATTTTTCCGGGTATTTTAATCATTTTTTATCCTGTAGTTTTTAGTGTTCAAAACGATAAAGATGCCCGTATGCTTGAAATCGTATTTGGCGTACCCAATTATCGATATAAAGTATATCTGCTCCGATTCGCTATTAGCCTAATACTCTTATATGTAATTATGTTACTCATGGGTTGGTCTGCCGTATTTGCGTTGGTAGATATCAGGGTTTTTTATATGGTTTATCAACTGT
>JAOZUV010000197.1 GCA_029938505.1 Bacteroidales bacterium
AAAAGGTTTAATTTATAAAGGCTATACCATTCAACCTTATTCTCCGGCTGCTGGAACAGGATTAAGTTCACACGAATTAAATATGCCCGGTTGCTATCGCGATGTAAAAGACAATACCGTTGTTGCTCAATTTAAAATTGCTCACAACGAAAAATCTGAATTTCTATTTAATGATACTCATGGTGATGTATTTTTCTTAGCCTGGACGACCACTCCTTGGACTCTACCCTCAAATACAGCACTGGCGGTGGGTAAAAAAATCGATTATATTAAAGTTCAAACCTTTAATCCCTATACAAATCAGCCTATTACAGTAATTTTAGCCAAAGAATTAGTTGGCAAATATTTTCCTGAGAAAAATGCAGAATTAAAATTAGAGGACTACGAAGCAGGTCAAAAAGCAATTCCGTTCAAAATTGTGGATGAGTTTAAAGGAAAAAATTTAGAAGGCTTACGTTACGAACAATTATTACCTTATGCTCAACCCGAAGATGGAGATGCATTTAAAGTATTGATTGGCGATTTTGTGACTACCGAAGATGGAACAGGGATTGTTCACCTCGCTCCTAGTTTTGGTGCCGATGACTTTAAAGTTGCCAAAGAAAATGGAATCGGATCGTTGACCTTAGTAAATAAGCAAGGAAAATTTACTGAAGAAATGGGTGACTTTGCAGGTCGTTATGTAAAAAACGAATACGATGTAAATCACGATCCGAAAAATAAGGATAGCGTTGATATCGACATTATCGTTAAACTGAAAAACGAAAACCTCGCTTTTAAAACCGAAAAATACGAACACTCCTATCCACACTGCTGGAGAACCGATAAACCTATTTTATATTATCCACTCGATTCATGGTTCATTAAAACCACGGCTTATAAAGATCGGATGATTGAGCTGAATAAAACCATCAATTGGAAACCCGAATCAACCGGAACAGGTCGTTTCGGAAATTGGTTGGAAAACTTAGTAGACTGGAATCTTTCACGCTCTCGTTATTGGGGTGTTGGTTTACCCATCTGGGCAACCGAAGATAGAAATGAAGAAATTTGCATTGGTTCGGCTAAAGAATTAAAAGCCGAAATTGAAAAATCGATAGCTGCCGGATTCATGGACAAAAACCCAATGGGTGATTTTGATCCAGAAAATATGTCGAAAGAAAACTATGAAACTTTTGATTTCCATCGTCCGTACATCGATGATATTTTTCTCGTTTCGAAAAGTGGAAAGAAAATGTTCCGTGAGCCTGATTTGATTGATGTATGGTTTGATTCAGGATCAATGCCTTACGCACAGTTTCACTTCCCATTCGATAATATGGAAGAATTTGAAACCAGCTTCCCAGCTGATTTCATCGCCGAAGGAGTGGATCAAACCCGTGGTTGGTTCTTTACCATGCACGCTATTGCAACTATGTTATTCGATTCAGTTTCTTATAAAACTTGCGTTTCTAACGGATTGGTTTTGGATAAAAGCGGAAACAAAATGTCGAAGCGTTTAAACAATGCTGTCGATCCTTTTGAAACCATTGATACATATGGCCCAGATGCTCTACGTTGGTATATGATTACCAATGCTCAACCTTGGGATAATCTAAAATTTAATTTAAATGGTATTGTTGAAGTACAACGTAAATTCTTCGGAACACTTTATAATACGTATAATTTCTTCGCCCTTTATGCCAATATTGATGGCTTTAATTATAGCGAAGAAGAAATTCCACATGAACAACGCCCTGAAATTGATCGTTGGGTTTTATCAGAATTAAATACCCTCATCAAAAAAGTGGATGAGTCTTATAATGATTATGAACCCACAAGAGCGGGTCGTGCTATTCAAGAATTTGTGGATGAGCATTTGAGTAATTGGTATGTTCGTTTGTCACGCCGCAGGTTCTGGAAAGGAAGTTATAGCGATGATAAAATATCGGCTTACCAAACATTGTATCGCTGTTTGGAAACCATTGCACAATTGGCTTCTCCTATCGCTCCATTCTTTATGGATCGCTTATATAGTGATTTAAATAAAGTGAGTGGGCGTAATACATTGGAATCAATCCACCTGACCGATTTTATTGCTGCAGATGAATCAATGATTGACAAAGATTTGGAAGAACGCATGCAATTGGCCCAGAAGATTTCTTCGATGGCACTTTCTTTACGGAAGAAAACAAACAATCGTGTTCGTCAGCCATTAAATAAAATCATGATTCCTGTTTTGGATAATAAATTCAAAGAGCAAGTTCAAGCCATTAAATCATTAATTCTTTCAGAAATTAACGTTAAAGAAATTGAATACCTGACGGATGATGCTGGTATTTTAGTGAAGAAGATTAAGCCTAACTTTAAAACTCTAGGTCCGAAGTATGGTAAAATCATGAAGCAAATTGCAGCAGCCATTAATACGTTTGATCAGGATGGAATTAGCAAAATTGAAGCTGAAGGTAGCTGCATTCTTAACATTGACGAACAGGATGTAGAAATTACTTTAGCCGATGTTGAAATTATCACGGATGATATTCCGGGTTGGGTGGTTGCTAATATGGATCATCTAACAGTTGCTCTTGACATAACCATTACTGATGAATTGAAATCAGAAGGTATGGCGCGTGAAATTATCAACCGCATTCAAAATTATCGTAAAGATCAGGATTTTGAGGTTACTGATAAGATCAATTTGACCATCGAAAAAAACTCTGAAATTGAACAATCGATAATTGATAATAATTCATATATTTGTTCAGAGACTTTAGCAAATTCACTAATTTTAATAGATAAAATTGAAGCAGCTGAGAAAATTGAAATCGAATTGATTGATAATATTAAAGCTCATTTATTAATCACAAAAGTTGATTAATATCTAAAGAATTTCAAAAATAGGTTAAATTAAAATTTGATAGCCATGGAAAAGAAAGCAAACATTAAAAACAGATACTCTGACGAGGAGCTGGTTGAATTCAAGGAACTTATTCTTGTAAAATTAGGAAAGGCTCAAAAGGATTTAGACTTACTTACTGAAGCCTATACTAACCATAATGACCATGGAACGAATGATACTTCACCAACTTTCAAAGTGTTAGAAGAAGGTCATAATGTATTGTCAAAAGAGGAGAACAGCAGATTGGCTGCACGTCAGCAAAAGTTTATCAATAACTTAGAAAATGCTTTAATTCGTATCGAAAACAAAACCTATGGTATTTGCAGAGTTACTGGAAAATTAATTTCGAAAGAAAGATTAAGAAGTGTGCCACATGCGACTCTTAGCATGGAAGCAAAACTTAAACAATGAAAGAAATAATTAATGATTTAGAAAAAGAAGTAATCATATATTCCGATTACTTCTTTTTCATTTTAAACTAAAAAAATGCTCAAACGATCACTCATCATAATATTCACAATATTAATTGTCGATCAGATTTTAAAAACCTGGATAAAAACCAATATGCACTTGGGAGAGGATTTTAATGTGCTTGGCAATTGGTTTATTATTCATTTTATTGAAAATGAAGGCATGGCTTTTGGGTTTAAATTTGCCGGAGATTATGGAAAGTTGGCTTTAAGCATTTTCAGAATTGGAGCTATCTCAGCACTCGGATATTATTTATATCTATTGATTAAACGCAATGAAAACAAGATTTTTATTATCAGTATTACAATGATTTTTGCCGGAGCAATTGGAAACATGATCGATTCTGCAATCTATGGCTTAATTTATTCGTCTAGCACCTACTACAATGTGGCAAGTTTTATGCCCGAAGGAGGAGGTTATGCTCCATTTTTATACGGAAAAGTAGTGGATATGTTTTACTTCCCTATAATTCAAGGAAACTATCCGGAATGGCTTCCTTTTTTTGGTGGTAATAACTTTATCTTCTTCAGACCTGTGTTTAATATTGCAGATTCAGCCATAACTATAGGTGTTTTTATGTTATTAATCTCGCAAAGAAAGTCCATTTTTAAAAAAGCTGACAACAATCAAAACAAAATACCCGAAGAAATCGAAACACTTAACCAAAAAAATGAGTTCAATCACATTTAAAGAATAAGATACTTTATTATCTTTGCTCAAAATATTTTAAACGACCGAAAATGGAGAAAAATAGTATAGGTAAAATATCCCAAATTATTGGTCCTGTAATTGACGTAACTTTTGATCAGGAAGAAAAATTACCAAATATATACGATGCCCTTGAAGTGATTGGGAAAAGCGGTAATACTATCGTTTTAGAAGCCCAACAAGATATTGGAGAAAATACCATCCGTACTATTGCGATGGATTCAACTGATGGATTGAGACGAGGAATGGAAGTAAAAACAACCGGAAGTCCAATTTCAATGCCTACAGGTATTCAAATTAATGGTCGTTTGTTTAATGTAATTGGTAAACCAATTGATGGTTTAGGTGAAGTTGAAGCTGAACCTTCTTATCCTATTCACCGCGATCCTCCAAAATTTGAAAATCTTTCGACACAAAGCGAAGTTTTATACACTGGTATCAAGGTTATCGACTTAATTGAGCCATATTCAAAAGGTGGTAAAATTGGTTTGTTTGGTGGTGCAGGTGTTGGTAAAACAGTTGTTATCCAAGAGCTTATTAATAATATTGCGAAACAATATTCTGGTTTCTCAGTATTTGCAGGTGTTGGTGAACGTACTCGTGAAGGAAATGATTTATTACGTGAAATGATTGAGGCCGGTTTGGTAAAATACGGTGATGAGTTCAAAGAAAGCATGGAAAAAGGCGGCTGGGATTTATCAAAAGTTGACAAAGAAGAATTGAAAAAATCTTTGTTAACCATGGTTTTCGGTCAGATGAATGAACCTCCGGGAGCACGTGCAAGAGTTGCCCTTTCAGGACTAACTGTTGCTGAATACTTCCGTGATGGAGATGAAAAATCTGGTGGTCGTGATATTCTTTTCTTTATTGATAATATTTTCCGTTTTACACAAGCAGGTTCTGAGGTATC
>JAOZUV010000198.1 GCA_029938505.1 Bacteroidales bacterium
GTCAGAAGATGATTTAATAAACACTATTAAATCAGGATTAGATAAATTATCATTGAAAAAATAAACAAAAAATATTTTATGTCGAAGCCGGTAATTTTATGTGTAGATGATGAAAACATCATCACAGATGCGCTAAAAGATCAATTGCAACGAAAATTTGGTTCGGAATTTGATGTTGAAACCTCCGATAGTGGCGCAGATGCTCTTGAATTCTATACCGAATTGATAGCAGATAATATTGATGTCCCGGTTATAATTGTTGATTATATCATGCCCAGAATGAAGGGTGATGAATTATTAAAAGAAATATATAAAATATCAGGCGAAACATTAAACATATTACTTACCGGACAAGCAAACCTTGAAGGAGTTACCAACGCCATTAATTTTGCCAATTTATACCGTTATATTTCAAAACCCTGGGATCAGGAAGATTTAGAAATGACGGTAAAAGAAGCTGTAAAAAGCTTTTATTCGAAACGAGAAATTAAAGAAAAAAACATTGAGCTAGCCGAATTAAATGTTGGATTGGAAAAAAAGGTAGAAGAAAGAACAACGCAATTAAGAGATCTTAATGCTACAAAAGACAAATTCTTTTCTATTATTGCTCATGATTTAAAAAATCCTTTTAATGCTCTGATGGGGTTTTCTACTCTCCTCTTGGATGATTACGATGCCTTTGATGATGATGAAAGGAAAGACTTGATTCAAACAATGAGTGATGCATCAGAAAATGCTTATAAACTTTTAGAAAATCTATTAGAATGGTCACGATCGCAAACTGGAAGTATTAAATGGCATCCCGATACCATTCGCCTAGATGAAATTGCAAATTTGACGATCGATCTTCTTAAAAATCAAGCGATGAATAAAGACATCAGTATTAAAGGAGTAGTGCCTACTAATACGATGGCTTATGCTGATGGAAATATGATTACAACTGTCATTCGAAATATGATGTCGAATGCTTTAAAATATACTCCTAAAGGTGGGGAAGTAAAATTATATGCAAATACACAAAACGACCATGTTGAAATTACCATTGAAGATAATGGCGTTGGCATTCGAAAAGAAGACCTTGACAAACTTTTCCGTATTGATATAAATTTTTCGACCAATGGAACCAACAATGAAATGGGAACCGGCTTAGGCTTAATTCTATGCCGTGAATTTGTTGATAAAAACAATGGAAAAATATGGGTAGAGTCTGAAGAAGGCAAAGGCAGTAAGTTCAAATTTACGCTTCCACTAAAAAAATAAATGCAGGACTAAAAAAAGGGTGTCTGCTATAAACATCCTTGATACCTCTACTGGTAAACTTGTTTTCAGGCAAAAACCAAATTTCAGAATTAAATAGGTTTTTGTTATAACTGCAAGTCAATCAAAAAATCTTTCCAAATTGATATTCATTGCTGGTTCGTCAAAATAAATATCATACTCCCCGGAAATAAACAATTTATCGAATAAGTATAAGTATAACAGTTGAAATACAATATCAACATATTTCACAGGATGTTTAATAAGTTGGCTTGCTTGTGACGGCTTTACAAATTGCCTGATAAATTCGGAGTTTAGAAGCTTTGGTACTAATCTTATCTTATCACTGCTTACTAAATATTCGATATCCGTACTACCTCCAATTTTTGTGAGTAATGCAGCCTTTTCTTTCCCCAGTGTTTTTTTTACCTGTTCTTTATAAAACCTTTTTTTATAGTTTAAACGTTTACCCAGTGATTTTGACATTGCAACAGTTTTATTATTTAAGAAAGGATAGACCCCTTGTACTCCAAAACTGTTCAGCATAATTCCGTTTTTTTTGATTATATAATCTTGGGTTTTATCATAACGTATCCGGGAATGAGGCTTTCGAAAATATTCCAATTTTACGCCTTTTTCTTTCCAAATAGATAGATACAATTTTATATACCTAAAAAATAAAAAACTTAAAAATGTGCTCTTTAAGTGATACTTTAAACTTAATAAGGTTTTATTGCGATACGAATTAAAAACCTGATCGGCACACTCTCCACAAAAAACAATTTTCTTTTGAGATTTAAACAATAAAACAGCTAATTGGTGTTGTAAAAAAATGCCCGGTTCAAATACGTAACCTTCTAGTCTCCACACAATGTCAGGCAAGGTATTTAGCTTATCCGAATCAACTACAGCATGTTTGTGAATTGCATTTTCATACTGTTTGATACATTTTCTGGCAGTGGGAATTTCATCGATATTTTTCCCGCCAATAGTAACTGCTGTTATTTCTTTTTCGGTATTCTGATTTATAAAGTGCAAGTTTAAGTTTGTATCAAAACCTCCGCTCAAAGTACACGTCAAATCGTTTGTTTTTATAATATTCAGCAATCTTTTAACACTATCCCCAATTGAATTGATTAGTTCGCTTTTAGCGTTTTCTTTAGATGTTTTTTCAACTCTCGATTTCCAGGATTTGAGTTTAACTTTATGATGTTTTATGTTTGCAGTCAAATATTTTTTAGGGATAATTTTATAAATATTTTTGATAAATGTTAATTCGCTTGGTACAATTGTTTTATAAAATAAAAAATCAAAAACTGCTGTTTTATTTATTTCTCGTTTGAAAGAATCTCTTTTTAAAAGTTCTTTTAAGCATGTGCTAAAAATAAATTTATGACCAACGGAGATATAATAAAGTGGAATGTTTGAACCCTGCTCATCCTGAAAAATACATACACTCTGTAATTTTGTATCGAATAGAAGAATAGTAAAAACACCTTCCAGCTCTTTAATAAAATCCACACCTTTTATTGCAAATAAGCTTTCAACAACTTTTACATCTTCTGTAAACTTTATTTGAAATGTTTCTTTAAGCTTTTCCAAATTAGCAATATAGCCTAGAATTGCACAAAGCATTCCTGTATTGGGATTAACGTAAATATTTAGCTCGTCAGAAATAAAATTATGAATCCTTTCTACCTTAAGACTTAAAATATCATTAGAGAATTTAGTTTTCTGTATGGTGTTTTTCTTTGGTATCTGTGACCAGTCAATCTCACCAATTATAAGATTCATAGAGATAGAATTTTACTCTAAAGATATTAAAATGGAATTAAATTCATAATCATTGAGCGAGTCACCCATTTGTTAATTTTAGTTATCTTTTTTATAACTTTGTCTAAATAGAGAAGAAAATATAATATGGAATCTCTCTGGCATAGTTTTAGCACAACAAAAAATCAACGAAAATTATAACACAAAAAAACATCATAATATTATGAGTGAAAATATTGAAAAAGCAGACTGTTTAATTATTGGTTCAGGTCCTGCCGGTTATACCGCTGCTATTTATGCTGCACGCGCCGATTTAAAACCAGTGATGTATGAAGGTCTGCAACCCGGTGGACAGCTTACAACCACTACTGAAATAGATAATTTTCCTGGTTATCCGGAAGGTACAGAAGGAACTGCAATGATGGAAGATTTAAAGAAGCAAGCAGTACGTTTTGAAACGGATGTTCGCTTTGGAATGATCACTGATATTGATTTATCTGAACGTCCTTTTAAAGCAACGGCTGATGATGGAAAAGTCATAATGGCAGAAACCGTTATTATTGCCACTGGAGCCACAGCAAAATACATGGGTATTGAGTCCGAACAAACCTATAATGGCTATGGTGTTTCGGCTTGTGCTACTTGCGATGGATTCTTTTATAAAGGATTAGATGTAGCTGTTGTTGGTGGTGGTGATACTGCTGCTGAAGAAGCTACTTATCTTGCAAAAATGTGTAAAAAAGTATATCTCATTCATCGTCGTGATGAATTACGCGCATCAAAAGCAATGCAGCATAAAGTTTTAAATACCGAAAATCTTGAAGTAATCTGGGATCATACTACAAAAGAAATCACAGGTGAAACAGAAGGCTTTTCAAAAAAAGTAACTGGTGCAACTTTGGTTAATGTTAAAACTGGAGAAGAAAAAGAAATTAAAGTGGATGGATTTTTTGTTGCCATTGGTCACAAACCAAATACGGATTTGTTCGAAAAATATCTTGAGACAGATGAAAACGGATATCTAGTAACAAAACCAGACTCTACCAAAACAAGCGTAGAAGGTGTTTTCGCCTGCGGCGATGTTCAAGATCACATTTTTCGCCAAGCGATAACAGCAGCGGGAACCGGTTGTATGGCAGCCATCGAAGCTGAACGATTTTTATCACATTAATTGATATTGCGCCCAAAATAGGGGTGTCACCTTAAGGTGACACCCCTATTTTTTTAATCCTATTTTTTTTACTTTTACAAAAAACATTGAATGCAGACAAAAACCCAATCCATACAAGAAGCTTCTTGGATAAGCATTTGGGGTAATGCTTTATTGTCTGTTTTAAAAATTGTAATTGGAATTATTTCAGGAAGCTTAGCAGTGGTTGCTGACGGAATAGATTCGGCTAGCGACATTGTAACTTCAATCATCACTCTTTTTACAGCTAAAATCACAGCCAAACCACCTGACATCCACTTTCCATATGGTTACGAAAAAGCAGACACCATAGCCTCAAAAGTATTATCGTTTATAATCTTTTTTGCAGGAGCCCAACTAGCTATCTCAACCATTATAAAGCTAATCGAAAATGAAGTTAGGGAAATGCCCACCGATTTAGCTATTTATGTAACTATTATTTCTATAATAGGGAAATTACTATTGGCTCTCTATCAATTTAAAATTGGCAAAAAAGCAAACAGTTCGATGTTAATTGCCAATGCCAAAAATATGCAAAACGATGTAATTATTTCTTTATCTGTTTTAATTGGATTGATCTTTACTTTTATTTTCAAATTAGCTGTTTTAGATATTATTACAGCCTTTGCTGTAAGTGGATGGATTATGTATGTCGCCTTTAAAATTTTTATGAAATCCAATGTTGAATTAATGGATGGGATTGAAGATACTGGGGTTTATAAAAAAATTATTGAAG
>JAOZUV010000199.1 GCA_029938505.1 Bacteroidales bacterium
AGTTGAGGATAGAATAGATATAAGATTCTAGATTTGGTGATTTGACGATGTTAATCTTTGAATCACCATTTTTATTTTGAATTCTTATTTGTTTTTGCGGTTTTAACAGTTTTGTGGAAAATTGATATTAGCTCATTGCATTCTTCTATTAATTTATCATCAAAATTACAATTATATACTATCTCAGCCTGCTTAATAATTTTTAAACAAACATGCGTTTCGCGTAATTCTTTTAAGACGATACTAGTTTTATGAATAAAATCATTTTGTGATTCAGCACCTTGTGCTTCTCCATAATTTAGGGCTGAGCTTGTTGATGAACGAATTATCTGACTAGCTAAATGCTGTGAAACATATTCATTATTTAAGTTTCTACAAAGATTTATAATTGAAACAGAAAATTCAATCAAACGATTTTCGATTTGATGCCTCATGCTATTAATTTTCTGATTAATACCACAAGATGAAATTTGTCCCTTTTCAATCCCAAATCTTACATCTTCAAATCTCGCATCGCCAAATCTAAAAAGCTTCTAGCGTTTCTTTTAATTTCTCAATTTTTTCTTCTTTTGATAGGCTTTCATAGTTCAACAAAACATTAATCCATTCTCCATACATAGCATTGGGTAAAACGATGAATTTCTTCCCAAACTCTGTTCTCATTGAACTTATAAGTTGATGTCTTTCTTTGCGAGATTTGCCTTCAAAAACATCAGTCAAATCATTCAAATTATCCCCCATCAAAATCACAATTTCATGGGTTTTTAAAATCTCCAGTCGGCGGGGTTCTTTGCTCGACTCATCAGCACGTAAAAACATATGTGCATCATCTGCAAAGGGAAAACCTTTAGCAGCCAGATTTTTCATAGTAGCCTCTTGAAACTCAACTTTACGATTGGTAACATAAAAAGTCTCCACCCCTTTTGAAGCAGCATAATTTAAAAACTCTGCAGCTCCGGGCAATGCTTTCGCAGATGCAAGTTCACACCACTCTTTCCAGTATTTCGGGTAATCGGTATTCTCTAAAATAGATTTAGCCTCAAACGGACTATTATCCAAAACAGTTTCATCTACATCCACCACTATGGCTAAGGGTTTGTCGTAAGGATTATCCTCCAAAATCTGATTTAATCGTAACTCAGCTAAGTTAAATGCCTGATGGCATAAGGCTGCAACCTCAGCAGATTTTTGTTGGTATAAGGTTGCATAAAGTAAGGCTTCATTAGTAGCAGTTGTCTTTTGTTCTACATTTTGAGAACAAGCAACAATTATACTAACAATAAGTGATAGGGTGATAAGTTTTATTGTTTTCATAAATCTAATATTTACTGATGGAAAAAATTGAAATCACATTATTGTCTTCTTTTCTTTTTAAGTTCTTCAATATTAACCTCATCATCAAATCTTGCTTTTAAAATATTGTGAGAATTCCAAAAAAAAGCTTTATCAATATCTTCACATCCTCTAAAATCAACACCATATAATTCTGCCCCTTCAAAATTTGTCTCGCAAAGGCTTGAACCATTTAACTTTGAATCCATCAAATCAGTGTTTTTAAAACTTGAGTATGACAAATCGATATTCTGAAGTACCGCATTTTTCATTGCGGCACCGCTAAAATCTACATATGCAGCTTCTGACGTACACTTTAAACCCCAAAGCTTACCATTTACCAGATAACAGCAATTTAAATCAAAATCAAAAATTCCTCTATCGTTAAGTCTACGAATCGCACCTGACAACCTACGAGATGCTTCTTCTCCTTGCCAATCTCGAAAATCATCAATTTCTTCTAAATATCTTTTTGTTTCAAATCTTTTAGTCCTGTAAAATTCAAATACAGCCCATATAATTCCAAGAAAAAGAATATCTAAAACCATTCCTATAGCTTCGGTATGAAAACCTCTCCAATCAAATCCTTCATCACTATAGAAATAAACTAAGAAACCAAATCCTACAACTAAAACAGAAGCGACAATAAAAAGCCAAATAAATGGATGCCAAGGCTTATTAAATTTTGAATTATAAATGTCATCTACGGTTTTCATATCTATTCAAAATTTATTTAAACAAAAAAAGCCGGATCACATGGCCCGGCTGTAAATATACGAATTAATCGTTTTTCAGATTTAGTATTCCTGCACAGATAAACGCTTATAATTATTGTAACGCCATTTGGCATCTGATTCCGCAATTTTAAACAATTTATCTGCTTCTTGAGGGAAGGTTTTCTTTAAGGTAGTATATCTCACTTCATTTCCTAAGAATTCCTGAAATTTACTCCAATCGGGTTCTTTCGAATCGAGTATAAATGGGTTTTTACCATCTGCTTCAAGTAATGGATTGTATCTGTAAGTGTGCCAGTAACCCGCTTCAACAGCAAATTTTTCTTCTCTTTGTGCACCACTTAATCCACCTTTAATCCCATGAGCAATACAAGGAGAATAAGCTATAATCAATGATGGTCCAGGATAAGCTTCGGCCTCTTTTATGGCTTTAAAAACCTGAGATTGACTTGCACCCATTGAAATCTGAGCAACATAAACATAACCATAAGTCATGACCATTGCACCCAAATCTTTCTTTCTTATTTTCATACCTGATGCAGCAAATTTAGCTACCGCTCCAACCGGAGTTGCTTTAGAAGCCTGACCACCGGTATTTGAATAAACTTCGGTATCCATTACCAATACGTTAACATCTTCGCCAGAAGCCAGAACATGATCTAATCCTCCATATCCTATGTCATAAGCCCAGCCATCTCCACCAAATATCCATTGCGATTTTTTAACCAGATATTGTTTAAGATCAAGAATGGTTTTTGCTAAAGGATCAGTTTCTTTTTCAAGAGATTTAACAACTTTTGCTGAAGCAATTTCAGAATTTATTGCATTGTCTTTTGAATCAATCCATTCCTGCATGACCTCTTTTGTTTCAGGAGCGAAGTCAGCATTAATTGCTTTCTCCATTCTGTCTGTAATACGGTCTCTCATTTTTGAAACACCAAGCGCCATTCCATATCCAAATTCTGCATTATCTTCGAATAATGAATTAGCCCAAGCCGGTCCATGACCATTTTTCTGACTTGGACAATAAGGAGTTGAAGGAGCAGCACCACCGTAAATAGAAGAACATCCGGTTGCATTCGAAATCATCATTCTTTCGCCAAACAATTGTGTAATTGTTTTGATATAAGGTGTTTCTCCACAACCTGAACATGCACCTGAAAATTCGAATAATGGTTGAGCAAACTGACTGTTCTTAACTGATTTCTCTTTAGGAAGAACATCGTCTTTATAACCAACTTTATCGTGCATATAATTCCATCTGTCAATTTCATCAAACTGAGTAGCAATTGGCTTCAATTCCAATGATTTTATTTTTGAAGGACAAACCTCAACACAAACACCACATCCCGTACAATCGAGTGTACTAACCTGTATCTTGAATTTGTATTCTTTAGTTCCTCCAATACCCTGAATAGTTTTAGTTCCTTCAGGTGCATTTGCAGCTTCATCGTCAGTTAATAAGAAAGGACGAATTGCAGCATGAGGACAAACATAAGAACATTGGTTACACTGAATACAATTATCAGCTTGCCATTCGGGAACATTTACAGCTACACCACGTTTTTCGTAAGCAGTTGTTCCGGCAGGGAATGTACCATCTTCACGACCAGCAAATGCACTTACCGGAAGATCATCACCTTTCTGAAAATTGATTGGGTTAGCTACATTTTTAATAAAATCAGGTAATTTGGTTTCTTCTTTCTTTTCTTTTGGAACAATATTTTTCCAATCTTCAGGAATCTTAACCTCAACAACAGCACCGCCATTATCAACAGCAGCATAGTTCATATTTACAATTTCCTCACCTTTATTACCATAGCTTTTCATAATTGCAGTTTTCATTTCATTAACTGCATCTTCATAAGGAATAACCTCAGCAACCTTAAAGAAAGCTGACTGCATAATAGTGTTGGTTCTGTTTCCAAGACCAATTTCTTCAGCTATTTTAGTTGCATTGATGATATACATTGTAATTTCCTGCTCGGCAAGATATTTCTTAATATGATCAGGTAATTTATTTTTTGTTTCTTCAACATCCCAAATGCTGTTCAACAAGAAAGTGCCACCTCTTTTCAATCCCTTAAGCATATCATATTTTTCGAGATATGAAGGAACATGACAGGCTACAAAATCGGGAGTTCCAACAAGATAAGGCGAACGAATAGGGTTATCACCAAACCTTAAGTGAGAAATTGTAATACCGCCTGATTTCTTAGAATCGTAAGCAAAATACGCCTGACAATATTTATCAGTTGATCCACCAATAATTTTAATAGAATTTTTATTTGCACCAACAGTACCATCTGCACCAAGTCCATAAAACTTAGCCTCGAAAGTTCCTTTAGGAGCAACACTAATTTCAGGAAGTAATGGTAAAGAGGTATGTTTAACATCATCATTAATTCCAACTGTAAAACGATTTTTTGGATTATCTGAAGCAAGATTATCAAATACTGAGATCATCATTGCAGGTGTTGTATCTTTCGAACTTAATCCATAACGTCCACCAATAATCATCGGAGCATTTTCTTTTCCGTAAAATAAGTCTCTTACATCAAGATATAATGGTTCGCCATTGGCACCAATTTCTTTTGTTCTGTCAAGAACAGTAATTCTTTTCACAGATTTAGGACAAACATTCATAAAATATTTTTCCGAAAATGGTCTGTAAAGATGAACTGATATTAAACCAATTTTATCTCCTTGTGCATTTTTATAATCAATAACTTCTTTTAAAGTACTTGTAATTGAACCCATTGCAATTACAATATTTTCAGCATTTTCGTCACCATAATAAGTGAAAGGATGATATTCTCTTCCTGTTATTTTTTGCATTTCCTGCATATACTCATCAACAACATCAGGAATATTATCAT
>JAOZUV010000200.1 GCA_029938505.1 Bacteroidales bacterium
AATTAATGGCTCGTTATCAGTATACCAATGCTGAACTTATTTCTCCTTCTACAAGTAGTTCTGATAGAATCTATTATGGCAATGCAGGTGTTTCTTTTCCATCAAAAACTCACTCTTTTGCATTAGAATTAAAAAGTACATTTGGAAACAAATTCTCAAACAACCTAAAAATTGGATATACTTCTACTATTGATGATCGCGGACCGATGGGAGTAAACTTCCCACGTATCGAAATTGAAGATGGTGATGGTGATATTTATTTAGGTGGAGAACCTTATTCTTCAGGTAATAAATTAGATCAGAAAATTTTAACAATCACTGATAATTTCCAAATTTATTCTGGTGATCATACGTTTACAATTGGAACTCACAACGAATTTTACAGCATTTATAATATGTTTATGAGAATGGCCTTTGGTTTATATTCTTATGATGACCACTCAAGTGCTAGTGGACTTGAATATTTTATGAATGGTAATCCTGCTGATTATTATAATATTGGATACTCATTAATTGATGATATCAGAGGTGATGGTTCGGCTGCTGCTGCTGATTTTAGTTTTTACCAATTAGGTGCTTATATTCAAGATGATTGGCAAGTTAATGAGAACTTCAAATTAACGGCTGGTTTAAGAATTGATGTTCCTGTATACACTAAAGATCCTCAAACAATTAATGGATTTAACGTAACTACAAAAAACATTCTTTCTAAATATTACGATTTTGAAGGTGCTAGATCTGGTTCTATGCCAAGTGCTCAAATTTTATGGTCTCCAAGAGTTGGATTTAACTGGGATGTTAATGGTGACAAAACAGTTCAGGTACGAGGTGGTACGGGTATTTTCACTTCAAGAACTCCATTTGTATGGCCAGCAGGATCATATACAAATAATGGAATGACATTAGGATCATATACTTCCTTTGATGAAGAAGTTTTCAATCCAGATTATCAAACACAAACCAAAGGAGGATCTACGGCTGCTTCTGGTGGACAGGTTGACCTTTATGCTAAAGATTTTAAAAACCCACAAATGTGGAGAACTAACATAGCTGTGGACTTTAAACTCCCTTATGACATTGAAGCAACTGCTGAAATTATTTACACTAAAACCATTAACAATGTTTCATTTAAAGATGTAAATATGAAAGCACCTTGGGGAACATTAACTGGAGTTGGTGACAACAGACCATTATATGACAGATATGACGGAATTATTTCTAATTATGGTCAAATCATGTTAGGTACTAATACAAGCAAAGGAAATTCATTTACAGCAAGTTTACAGTTAAGTAAACGCTTTAGTAAAAACTTAAATGCAAGTCTTTCTTATACGTATGGTGCAGCCAAATCAATATTTGACGGAACAAGCTCTCAGAACTCTTCTCACTGGAATTATCAAATCCCAACCCCTGGAATTTCACGTAATGAGGCAGAAGTCGGAATTTCTGGTTATGATTTAGGACACCGTTTTGTAGCCTTCGTAAGTTACGAAAGAGAATATTTGAATAACCTAAAAACTGGTTTTTCATTATACTATAATGGACAATCAGGAAGCAGAATTTCGTACATCTATAATGACAAATATGGTAATTTAACAAAAGAAGCATATAAAGGTCCAAACTTAATTTATATTCCAAGAAATGAGAATGAAATTGTTTTTGACGGTGATGCTGGTACACAATGGGCAGATTTAGATGCTTATATTGAAGGTAACGATTATTTATCAAGCCGCAGAGGAAAATATGCTGAAAGAAATGGAAGCAGACTTCCTTTCAATCACTTATTGAATATAAAATTAACCCAAGATATTTTTGTAAATATTAAAGACAGAAAACAAACTTTACAGTTTTCATTTGATGTCTTCAACTTTGCAAATCTATTGAACAAAAATTGGGGTGCATATTATTCTGCCTCAAACGGAAATATTGCTCTAATTAAATTTGAAGGAATGAATAAAGATGCAAATGGACAGTACACTATACCTACATTTAGCTTCAATCGCCCACTTGATGATAAAGCTTATGATTTAAGCGATGTAAGTTCAAGATGGCAAATGATGTTCACACTTAGATATATTTTCTAAATCGACATTATTATTATAAGTTTGAAGCCGCATCCTAAAGGATGCGGCTTCTTTCGTCTTAAAATATACAATACAAATACATTAATTTATTTTGCAAATACTATTTGATAAAATAACATTAACTTTATTAAAGACATTATAATTATCATACATTCTAAAAAATGAAAAACAGAGGATTCTTAACAATCGTAATTTTAAGCTTATTTACAACAAGCTTTAATAGCTGCACACCAACTAAGGAGAAAAAAACACCATATGTTGTTACTCTATCCATGGATGCTTTTCGATGGGATTATCCGGATATGTACGAAACTCCTACATTGGACTCAATCGCTTTATTAGGTGTAAAAGCTGAATCCCTCAAACCTTGCTTCCCGAGTAAAACATTTCCTAACCATTATAGTATGGCAACTGGTCTCTATCCTGACCATCATGGGATTGTACAAAATAGCTTTTATGACCCTCAATTGGACAAACATTACAGAATTAGCGATCGAGATGCTGTAGAAAACCCTGAATTTTATAGTGGTGAACCTATCTGGGTAAGTGCGGAAAAACAAGGTGTTAAATCCGGCTCCTATTTTTGGGTAGGATCAGAAACTCCAGTTGATGGAATACTTCCAACTTATTGGAAAAAATACGATCATAATTTCCCCTTTGAACAACGAATTGATAGTGTTATAGCATGGCTTCAATTAGCCGAAGAAAAACGTCCTCATTTGATTATGTGGTATATGCACGAACCGGATGCAATTGGGCATAGTTACGGTCCAAACGCGCCAGAAACCAGAGCTAAAGTTCAATATCTAGATAGTTTATTAAGCGTATTTATCAGCAAAATAAATAAACTCCCCATTGCCAATGAAATTAATTTAATCTTCACTGCAGATCATGGCATGACTAATATTTCTGACAACAGAAATATTGTAATAAAAGATTATATCCCTGAAAAATGGATAAATGAAATTGAAGGAAGCAATCCGAGCTATAATATGGACATCAAAACAGAATTTGAAAATGAAGCTTATGAAATTCTTTCAAAAGTTGATCATTTAAAAATATGGAAACATGGAGAGCTTCCGGAACGCTTACATTACGGAACTAATCCACGTACATTGGATTTTACTCTGGTAGCAGATAGTGCTTGGAGCTTAAATTGGAAAAGACGAACTTTCGATTATAAAGGAACCCATGGTTACGATAACGATATTAAAGATATGCATGCTATTTTTTACGGTATTGGACCCAATTTTAAAACAAATTACACACAACCTACTTTTAACAATATTGATTTGTACAGCATAATTGCAAATATTTTAAATTTAGATCCTGCTAAAACAGATGGTGATTTAAACAATGTGATTGAAATGCTAAAAAACTAAACTGATTTAAAAATAGAGTAAATAAAAGGGGCTGTTTAAAAAAAATACGTCATTCGAAACTTGATTGGCTATGCCGAGCTTCGTTACACTTCGGTTCAGAATCTCAAATGTAATGATTCTGAGATGCTGAAATAAATTCAGCATAACGGCAGATGTAGCAAATTCTGTTTTTTAAACAGCCTCTTTTTATCAATTCAATGTTACTTCACAATCTCTAAAGCTTTCTTTGTAGCTTCAATTAGAGGCACAGTTGAGATTTCACTACCAACAGCATTCTTCATCCAAAATTGGGGAACAACAACGCCTTGAGTGTATATTCTGAACACTTCAACAGCAAAATCTTTACCCGATAATTGTTGCTCTAATTGAAAATCAATTACATGACCCATTGGGTAAGCTGAAAGATAAAGTGGATTGTCAATCATATGCGAATAGATAGCTAAAATCGTTTCATCTCTTGAACCAAATACGTCAGCAAAATATTTATTCCAAATATCTTTGGCAATTGTCATAACAGCTTCTTTTAATTCTCCTTTGCTTGCATTTGGATTGGCATATAACCATTTCCAAACATTCATATCCACCAAAGAAACACCCATAATTTCGTAACTCGACCAAAAATTAGTTAAGGCCATCAAATGTTTTTTCTCTGGATTATTTTCAGTAATTCCTAAAAATTCCAAATCTCTTTTCTGAAAAATAAAAGCCAATGCTTCGGTAAAAGCTGTATTTGGCACCCCATTCATCATATAAAAATCAACATCATTCATGGTGATGGTTTGCTCCACATTATGACCAAACTCATGAACCGCAATATTATAGGCTTTATAGCTCATCCCACCATCCTTAACACGAGTTCTAAGGCGAGCTTTCTCATTACGCATACTTGAACCCCAAGCATGACCAATTCCGCGAGAAGCATCAACTCTGACTAAGCTGGTGATTCGTTCAGCCTCTTCTTTACTAAAACCAAGTTTCATCATAATATTAGGAAGATCCTGTTCTAAAGCCAAAGCTGTTGGATATTTCTTTTTTACAATTTTATCCAATTCAACTTCCGAAATAGAGCTTCTACCGGCAAAACCATTAAACCAAATATCGTAAGGACGTAAATCACGTCCCAGTTTGCTCTTTATCAATGCAGCAACATCTTTTACAACAGGTGAAGAAACTAAATCAATAAATATTTTCTCAACATCTTCTTGAGAAATTTCCATTCCGCCTTCAAACCTACGTTGGATATAAGTTGGCATATTGGGGTTATATTCATCAAAAGCTTTGCGCGCATAAAAATTCTCTAACAAAACTTCATAGCGTTTATCTGGTTCAGGAACAAAATTAATTTCTTCACCATCATTATAAACCTTATTGTTATATGGATTCCATTCAACTTCGTTCGAATTTATCACCATCTCAGGAATACTCTGATCTATAATCCGATTCATCACAGCAAATATCATCTCCTGTTTTACTTG
>JAOZUV010000201.1 GCA_029938505.1 Bacteroidales bacterium
AAGACAATGGTTTTGGAAATCGTAAAGTTTCAATGGTATTTACTTTTGGTATAGGTCTTAGTATAAAAGCAAGCGAAACTGTCGATTTTAATTTAAACTGGTTAACGCATTATACGGGTTCTGATTATCTTGACGGAATAGCTCTGGGTGAAACTAAAGATGCTTACACTAATATGGAAATAGGTATCACTTATAAATTTATCAAAAAGTAGTCCCAATAAAAGTAGAATTAAGAAATTTAACTCATAAATTATTATGAAATACACCTATCACAGATATAGAAAAGCATTTATAATAGTCCTTTTAATGTTATTCTCAATTTCATTTTATGGACAAGAAACCATAACCTCATTTTATTACAGTCACGGACAAAACAAAACGTCATTTTCACCCTATTGGTTTCTTCAAGGTAACGCAGTAAGTGGGTTTTCTCAATCTGATGTTTCTGTTGAGAACTTTTTTGACAATTTAGGTTTTGGTGCTAATCTGGCTGTTGGTTATCAGTTTAATCCGTATTTAGGAATTAGTTTAAAATCTGGTTTTGGATCATTAAAGGGAGAAAGGTTTGATTATACAATGCACTCAATTGGTTTTGATCACAACGACCTTTCTTACAAAGCAAATTATATTGAGTTTAGTTTGAATGCAATATCTAACCTTTCTAATATAATTGGGGGATATAAAGATAGGACTATCAGTTTCAATGGATTTATGGGTATTGGCAGAACGCAATTCAGATCTACTTTATTTAGGGATTTAAACGAACTTTATACTTTCGGATTTAAAGATAGCGAACCTGGACGCCAAGGAGATGGTTTTGGCAAACGCAGAGTAGCAACAGTTGGATCGTTAGGAACTGGTGTCAGCATTAAAGCTAGCGAAGCCGTTGATTTCAACCTTAATCTAATAACACATTTCACTAGCACAGACCAGCTTGACGGATTAATTCTTGGTGAAACCAAAGATGCATACACCACTGTAGAAGCAGGTATAGCATACAAATTTGGCATAGGTGGTTTGAAAAACATGGTCAAAAAATTTGATGAAATCAAAGTTGAAGCTACTCCAAAGGTATTGGAAGAAAAAGGAGACATGGTTGACTATGAAATTACAGGAACAATACCTGAAAAATTTCTTAAAAAAAATAATGCAATCTTGATGCAGCCAATTTTAGTTTATGAAGGTGGTCAAACTCCATTAAATACATTTACACTAAAAGGTGAAGAAGTAGCAGGCGAAGGAGATGTAATTAATTATAAATCTGGTGGTACATTTACTTTTAAAGATACTTTTAAGTATAGCCCCGAAATGAATAAATCTAAATTGGTCATTATTCCATTAGCCTATAATGCTAAAAAAGGAACTTTAGCTACAAAAAAAGATATTATTCTGAGTGCTAAAAATTCTGAATTAGGTGAGCGTGAATTAGCCGATGGTGTTATTTATACTTCTGAAAGAATTGACAATAAAATTGCAAATATCGGTGCAGAACATGGGTATAAGAGCGAAGTAATAATTTCTAAAACTGCCAATGTATATTTTGCAAAAAATTTATATAACTTAAATTGGAAACTTGATTTAAACAAAAGCGAGAAAAGTCAAAAAGCTTTGGCTAATCTTAAGGAATTCATGTCACGCGGATGGGAAATTGAATCCATTAATATTGATGGATGGGCTTCTCCAGAAGGTGAAGAAACATTTAATGAAAACCTTTCAGAAAACAGAGCTAAAGTTGCTCACAAAAGTGGCCTGAAAAATCTTAAACACATGCTTGCTGATAAAGAGATGAATTTAAGTTTCAATAATGTGGATGACATTAAATTCAATGTAAACTTCCATGGACAGGATTGGAATGGTTTCACTCAAGGCGTTAAAAAATCAAATATCGCAGATAAGGATGCTATTGTTAATGTTATATCCAGAGCAGGTGGAACATTGCAAAAAGAGGAAGAAATCAGAAATATGATCGTGATCTATCCTGAAATTGAAACTGAAATCTTATCTATTTTAAGAAGATCTGAGATTTCTGTTAATGCCTTTGAACCTAAAAAATCAGATGAAGATATTTTAGCTCTCTCAATGAGCAATCCCAAAGCTTTAGATATTTATGAATTGCTTTATGCAGCTCATATGGCTAAATGTGCTGACAAATTAGGCATCTATAATAGCATCATGGATCAATACCCTAAGTGTTGGAAATCTAAAAACAATGCAGCCATCATTTACATAAAAGACGGTAATTTTGACAAAGCTGAAGCACTGCTTAACGAAGCACATAACATGTATCCTAAAGTTGCTTTAATCATTAACAATCTTGGTGTATTACACACTTATAAAGGAGACTATGAGAAAGGCGAATCATTCTTCCTCAAAGCTCAAGACTTAGGGGTTGATGTTGATTATAACTTAGGGGTTGTTGAAATTGACAAAGGAGATTATGAAAAAGCATTAACATTATTTGGAAATAAAACATGCGATTACAATGTTGCTTTAGCACAAATTCTGACTGGACAATATGCAAAAGCTGAAAATAATTTAAAATGTGCTGAAGGATGTGAAGGTTCAATTTCTTACTTAATGGCTGTTATTGGTGCTCGCACTAATAATGCTTCCATGCTTTACGAAAACCTTATTAAGGCTATAAAAGTAAATGATGCTTATAAGAAAATTGCGAAAGAAGATCGTGAGTTCTTGAATTTTGAGGATACTCTTGATTTTAAAACTATCGTTGAATAAAATAAAAGTCAATAAATAAAAAAAGCTTCTTGAATATTCAAGAAGCTTTTTTTATTCTAGGGTAAATCGATGAACTCCTTTTTTGTATTCCTGATTAATAATTTCTAGGATTTTCTGATAATCGAAGTCATTTTCTACAAAATCAATATTATTGGTATCAATAATTAAAACACGCATATCTTGCTGCTGTTTGATATAATCAAAATAACCACTTTGGATTTTTTGTAGATAATCTTTCTCAATATCTTGTTCATACGAACGACCCCGTTTTACAATATTTTTTTTCAAATTATCAACATTCAAATACAAATACACCAGCAATTCGGGACGAGGTAAGGAAGAATGTATAATATTAAAAAAACGAGTATAGAGAGCTAACTCGTCTGGCTGAAGAGTTTTTCCAGCGAAAATCAATGATTTATTAATAAAATAATCAGAAATAGTAAAGCTTTTAAAAAGATCATGAGTCGTTAACTGATCTTTTAATTGCTGAAAACGAGAAGCCAAAAATGACATTTCTAAAGGAAATGCATATTTATCAGGCTCTTTATAAAACTTGGGAAGAAATGAATTTTCCTCAAATTGTTCTAAAATCAATTTTGCATTATATTGATTCGAAATACGTGAAGCAAGCGAGGTTTTTCCTGCTCCAATAGTTCCTTCGATAGCAATATAATTATATTTCATGCCTCACAAAAATAACAGATAATTCGACTGGATTTTAAGTTATAAGAACTTTTTTACCCACAAATTATCATCACACTCAATTAATAACTTTTTTAGTGTTTTTTTAAGAATAGGATGCTCTTTTGAAGGAAGGATTTCGGAAAGCGGCAAAAGTGTAAATCGTCGTTTATGGATCTCTGGGTGAGGTATTTTCAAACTATCTGTATTAATAATTAAATCATTAAAAAACAAAATATCGATATCCATAGTCCGAGCTTCATAGCCTTTTTTGTCTCTAATTCTACCTAAATTTGTTTCAATACTTTGGACTTGTTTTAATAAAAATTCGGCTGAACTATTCGTTTCAACTAGTAATACCTGGTTTAAAAAAGAAGTGTCGCAATCAAACCCCCAAGGCTCCGACTCATAAATTGAAGATCTATCAGAAATTTTACCCACTTCATTTCCCAACGCATCAATAGCCAAATTCAAATAGTTAATACGATCTCCAATATTACAGCCCAACAAAAGTACAGCCTGATTCATCTTAAATAAATTATATTAAAATATAGGCTAAAATAAGGCTTTTGCATTTATATTGAGTACATCCGAAGCAGAAGTTTGTCTATTTTCTCACCATATTCAGGATCTGTGGCCCATTTCCCACTAAGATCAAAAATAGTTTCTACACTTCCTCGTTGAACGTACTTAAATCTATTATCTACCAGCGGCGAGTTTAATTCATCCTTACTAACATAGGCTTTTAGGTGCTGAACATGGGCAATAATTCCAATCTCTTTTGTTTTAAAAAATTCGCCAGCACTATATTCATTAACTGCTCCTAAACCACAAAAATTATTCTGATGAGATGAAACACTTCCGCCAAACTTCAAATAACCAGTTTCCAAACACATTTGGGCAAAAGCTATATCATGGTTTATCCCTTCAATTTTACACTGTTTAATATAATTAAAAGCTAAATATTTAGCCTCTGAAAAATTAATTTTTATATTATGTTTGCTTAAAAAATTTGCCAGATGTAATTCATTCAAAAAACCTTGACCATATACCTTTGTCGGAACAGTATTTAGCTTTCTTGTAGGTGCTTCAAAATAATGAAAGTAAGTAAACGGATTTGCAGACAATTCTCTTCTAAAATTCCTAAATATACTTACAAAAGATATTTTAGAGTCACTAAATTTAGCTTCATGATTTTCACTTGAATAGATATTCATTTGCAGAAATGGATAAGCAATAAATATTACTATTAAACAAAGACCCTTTTTAAGCATGGACTGATTTAGCTTCTTTTTCATACTTAATACAAATATCTGATGCAATAAGACAAGATTATAAGTCAGAAAATATTGTTTTGCACAAATACTTGTTAATAGCATTTCACTAATCAAATTTTAGCTAATTTTATAATTCTAAAACAAATCATCTTTTTTTAAATTTAATACGATGAAAGAATTCTTCAAATTTCTATTTGCTTCAATGTTGGGTGTTTTCCTAACTCTCATTATCA
>JAOZUV010000202.1 GCA_029938505.1 Bacteroidales bacterium
CATTTGATTTTTAGTGGTGGGCAAATGAGTTTTCGTACTACAGATTATGTAGGTAGTAATGATGTTTTAAGATACGGAATTGAATTGCAATCCTCGCAAAATGGATTGTGGGATGTCAGCGATCCTCTAAATGTAAAAAGTCAAGAATATGATTTAACAACTTCACCAAACACATTACTTTCTTTTACTCAAAGCGATGCAAGTTTAAAGGAATATATTCTTTTTGATGAGCAATCATTTTTGCTTCCTAAATCTGTTGGCTTAGTTCCAAATCAAAATTATCACGATATTCCGGTAAGTGATTTAATTATTGTATCTCCAAACGAATTTAGGGCTCAGGCTCAACGATTGGCTGATTTTCACGAACAGGATGGCTTGACATATTGCATTGTTGAGCCTCAAAAATTATATAATGAGTTTTCATCAGGTGCTCCTGATATTAGTGCTATTCGGAATTTTGTAAAGTTTCAGTACGATAAGGCTGATGCAGGAAAGGAACCACGCTATTTGCTTTTATTTGGAGATGCTTCTTTTGATTATAAAGATAAAATTTCGGGAAATAATAATTTTGTGCCCACTTGGGAATCATTAAACGGAATTGATATTGGAAATTCTTATATGTCGGATGACTATTTTGGACTGCTTGATGATAATGAAGGGGCAAATTTAAATGCAGCACTTGATATTGGAATAGGTCGATTGCCAGTTGCTTCACTAGAAGAAGCACGAGCAGTGGTAGATAAAATTTTGCATTATGCCGGAACTGATGCTCAGGTTTTTGGTAGTTGGCGAAACGAAGTATGTTTGGTTGGAGATGACCAGGATTATAATGCCTATGTTACAGATTCAGAATCGATAGCAAATAGTATAGAAGCTTTATGCCCAAATGTAAATATTGATAAAATTTATTTCGATGCCTATCCACAGGAATCAACCCCTGGTGGAGAACGCTATCCTGCCGTTACCGAAGCGATCAATCAAAGTGTAAAAAAAGGGGCTTTGGTGATTAATTATATTGGTCATGGTGGCGAAACTGGATGGGCACATGAACGTGTGTTGGAACTAGAGCACATTAATGCTTGGGATAATATTAATAATCTGCCTGTTTTTATAACAGCAACTTGCGAGTTTACCCGATTAGATGATCCAGAGCGAAAATCGGCAGGTGAGTTTGTCTTGACGAATCCAAATGGTGGTGGGATTGCATTATTTACAACGACCCGTGCAACGAGTGCCGGAGGGAATTTTCAACTCAATAAAAACGTGATTAATTTTATATTTAAGCCCACTGTTAATCATACCAATAGATTAGGTGATGTGGTTTGTGCCTCAAAAAATGCGATTGGAAATACAACCAATAGTCAAAAATTTATATTGGTTGGCGATCCGGCACTACGAATGGCTATCCCTCAAGATAGTTTAGCGATTCTGAAAATTAATAACCAATCTGTTTTGGTTGAACTCGATACGTTAAAAGCTTTGGCTCAGATGACTATTGAAGGCTCAGTGTATGATCCAGAAGGGAATAAACGGGATAATTATAACGGTATTTTATATCCACTTGTTTTTGATAAAAAATCAAAAATAAAAACCCTTGCTCAGGATAAGGATAGTTTTGAACGTGAGTTTAGCCTGATGAATAATATTTTGTATAAAGGGACATCGAGTATAGTAAATGGCGATTTCTCCTTCTCTTTTGTAGTACCTAAAGATATTGCTTACAATTACGATTTTGGAAAAATCAGTTTGTATGCTACAGATAATAAATCGGATGCCTGGGGCTATTTCAATAATCTAATTATTGGGGGTTTTGATGAAAATGCCGAAAATGATATCTCCGGCCCTGAAATATTATTGTATATGAATAATGAGGGATTTCAATCGGGAGATGAGGTGAGCCCGAATTCTAGCTTATTGGCTTATGTGAGTGACCATAGTGGGATAAATACGGTTGGTAATGGGATAGGCCATGATATAGTTGCTGTACTCGACGATCAAACAAATAACTCCTATGTTCTGAATGATTTTTATGAGGCTAATTTAGATGATTTTACGAGTGGTAAAATTGAATATGGGTTTTCAAATCTCGAAAATGGATCGCATAGTTTACAACTGAAAGCTTGGGATGTTCACAATAATTCTTCCACAAGCAGCATCGAATTTATCATTGCTGGTTCAGGCGAATTAAGTATTGATCAATTACTAAATTTTCCAAATCCATTTGTAAATGAGACCAATTTTCAATTTGAATTAAATACAGATTATTCTCTCTTACAGATTGAAATTCAAATTTTTAATCTGAATGGAAAAAAAGTAAAAAGTATTGTGAAATCTGACTATAGCTCAAATACAATTTTATGGTCAGGAAATTCGGATGATGGAGCTAAACTTATTACAGGAATTTATGTTTATCGGTTAATTGTTACTATGCCTGGTGGTGAGCAAACTCAAAAAATGGAAAAGCTGATTATCGTACGATAAAAGGCTGGATCTCAATAATCACTATTTGAAACAATATAAATATATATATTTCGTTAAATTTGCACTTAATAAAACTCAAAACTATGTTAAAAAGATTTTTTTTATTTGCCTTTGTACTGTTCTTAATGTTGAATTCTGCTTCGGCTCAAGACGGTAATGTTAATACTCTTGGTCAGATAAATATTGTTTCTACTGGAGTGCCATTTTTGATGATAGCTCCTGATGCGCGTGCTGGTGCAATGGGCGACGCTGGTGTTTCGTCCTCTCCTGATATCTATTCGATGCACTGGAATCCTGCCAAATATGCCTTTATCGAAAATGAAATGGGGATTGGAGTATCATACAGCCCTTGGCTAAAAAATCTTGTACCTGATTTAAATTTGTACAGTTTAAACTTTTATAAAAGAATTGATGACGAGCAAACCTTTGCTGCTTCATTACTTTATTTCTCTTTAGGAGATGTAACTTTTGTTGATGGAGAGGGTGTTCCAGGTAATACATTTCGCCCAAATGAATTTAGTTTTGATGTTGCTTATGCACGTAAATTGTCTGAAAATTTATCAGCCTCTATCGCTGGTCGTTTTATTTATTCTGACTTAACTCAAGGGCAGTATGCTCAAGGTATAGAAACAAAAGCTGGTGTGTCTGTTGCTGCTGATATCTCAATTTACTGGCGTAAAGAAGTTCGGATTTCAAGAACAGATGCTGTTATTGCCTTTGGAGCAAATATTTCAAATATTGGGTCTAAAATCTCGTATACCAGTGATCGTAAAGAATTCATTCCAACAAATCTTAGAATTGGTCCATCAGTAATGCTCGAATTAGATCGCTATAATTCACTTACTTTCATGTTCGACGTAAATAAATTATTGGTGCCAACTCCTGATGGGGATGTCATTCCAGATGATATTTCTGTAATTAGTGGAATTTTTAAATCTTTTGGAGATGCTCCAGGTGGGTTTGGTGAGGAGATAAAAGAACTTCAATTAAGTTTTGGTGTGGAATATTGGTACGACAAACAATTTGCTTTGCGAGCAGGTTATTTTTATGAAAATGAACTCAAAGGGAATCGTAAATTTTTCACCATAGGTGCTGGATTAAAATACAATGTTTTCGGATTGGATTTCTCATATTTGATTCCATCAGAACAGCAACATCCTTTGGAAAGTACATTGCGTTTTTCACTATTACTTGATTTCGAGGCGTTCCGCTAGAAAATAATTTTAAATATGAAAACTCGAATTGGATTTGGATATGATGTTCATCGTTTAAAAGTTGGTCATGCTTTAGTGATTGGTGGTATTCAAATTCCATTCGATAAAGGAGCTGTCGGTCATTCCGATGCCGATGTGCTTGTTCATGCCATTTGTGATGCATTACTTGGGGCTGCTAATCTTGGAGATATTGGCCAGCATTTTTCCGATCAATCGGATGAATTCAAAAATATTGATTCCTGCATTTTATTAAAAAGAGTTGATGATTTGTTGAAAAAACAAAATTATCGAATTGGAAATATTGATTCCACAGTATGTTTGCAAAGTCCTAAATTGGCTTCGTTTCTTCCCTCGATGAAAGAAAAGCTTGCTCAGGTTCTTGAAATAAGTGTTGATGACATCTCAGTAAAAGCTACTACCACAGAGAAATTGGGATTTGTTGGCGAAGGTTTAGGTGTTTCGGCTTATGCTGTTGTTTTGATAGAAGGTTAATCTTCCTCGAAAAAACTATCTTCAAAATTTATCAAATATAACTGATCACTTGCGCGTGTTATGGCAGTATACATCCATCTCATAAATTCACGACATAACATATTTTCGTTAAAATAAGCTTGATCAATAAATACCTGTTCCCACTGTCCGCCTTGTGTTTTGTGGCAGGTGAGTGCATACGAAAACTTAACTTGTAAAGCATTGAAATAAGGATTTTTTTTGAGTTTATCCAAGCGTTTTCGGCGTGATGGCAAATCCTCATAATCCTTCATGACTTCTTCAAACAGACGATTGTTCTCAGGCTTTGATAGTGCTGGACTCTCGGCCATCAATGTATCTAATATGATTTTCACTTCCATGTCGGGTTCATCAGGATAGTCTAAAAGTCGAATCACTACATCAGCAAACTGAAAGCCATATATTTCTTCAATTTTAGTGATTCGGAGTATTTCAATGACATCACCATTGGCAATGAAACCTGCAACTGATTTTTCGGGTAGCCAAAAATAATTGTTTTTAACTACCATCAATAAATCTCCAGAGGAAATTTCTTCTTCACGATATAATATCCGATAACGTATTTGTTGATTATAAATGTTTGCTCGTTTATTTGAACGGGTGATAACGATGGTGTTTTCTGATCCAAAATTTGAGTAGGCTGTATTTAAAGCATCTTCTAATTCTTGTCCACTTAATCGTTTGATGTCATTGAAGTTTTTTAATGAAAAGAAGGGGGGATGAT
>JAOZUV010000203.1 GCA_029938505.1 Bacteroidales bacterium
TCAATGGCTTTTGTGTTTTTAAATTTTTGTTCTACTAATGCTGCTTCTTGTTTTGGTTTGCATGAATTAATGCTAAACATCAATACTACTGCAATTGAACATAAAGTGAATTTATTCATCTTTTAATAGGTGTTATTTACTATTTTTGCTTATAAAATTAGTGAAATATTTTTCAATATTTTTAAAACTGATTTTTATTTAATTTCGTTTAATCATATTTCCAAATACTCTTAAAATCCTTTTTATTTTTATATAATTCTTTGGTTAAGTCAGCTAAACCTGCATTTTTTATAATTTTCTTAACTTTTTTTGGCCACGTTTCTCGATAATTAAACGAATAGGGTTTGCCACCAATTTCATTAATGAATAGATTGGCTGTTGAGCTTTCCAGCAAAATTTCTTTGCCATTCTCAGCAACCATTTCATCCATTAATTTCCGAACATTCCGGTAGATAGGAATTTTACTATTTCTCGAAATGAATAGGGTTACGAAGTCAGTTATATTTTGAATATGAGCTTGAGCCTCTTTTACAGGATTGTGTTTAAAGTAAGCAAGATTATATTTGCTACCAGCGTAAGGGAGAGGTCTATAATCCTTTTTTAAACTATTTGGTCTTTTTTTCCAATTAAGTTCATCCTTGCTATATTTTATGATCTCTAAAGAATCATACAAAATTTCACCATTTAATTTTAATGTGGGTAATCGTAAAGCCGGAAGTTCATAATCACCTTTGCGAGTTCCTAAACTAAGAATATTCCCCGTTATTTTACCAATATAACCCTGATTCCAGCCTGATTCTAAACCTGTCATGGCCAATATTGCCGCTGGTGGAACATTGTTTTCCATACAAACAGCAGTAGCCTTTTTAGCTATTCTGGCATAAAAATGACCCACATTTTGATGTCTCCGCAAACTGTATTTTTGAGCAGGGGTACTTATTTTGATTTTTGAATTAGTTTTTGAAACAGCAATTTTATTTTTATTATCTGATTCTGTTTTAGCAGATGTATCAGCTTGAATTGAATTTGAAGTATTCTTTTTTTGATTATCGGGATTATGACAGGAATTCAAAGCAAGTATGGGTACTAATAATAAAATCAAAAGCCTTTTCATGCTGCAAATTTAAATTAATATTCTATCACTAAGTCCATAATGTATTCCGATTTCATTTGGCTTTTGAGTATAAATTTGTGTAGATATTGTTAAAACGTCCATTGGATTCCCATTTGCTGACTAGGTTCTGTATTGGTTTGAAACTCAAAACGACAGCCAAATTGGTTGGTGTTAAAACCTAAGTGGGTTTTATACCACTCTTTAAGTTTTTCAGGTTCTTTGCTTTTAAAAAAAATACCACCAATACCTGTTACCATTTTTATTTCAGGAGTATTCATTGGTTGTTTTTTATTCATTTCATGTTCTGAACTTTCATTGAGTGTTGATTTCAGAAAGAATCCCAAACAAAATGATAGAGCCATAGCTAAGATTATGAATGTCATTTTTTTCATTTTGCTAATCTAAGATTTTATCCGAAATATTCAAATGTTAGGTATTTAAGCCTTTGATTGATATGAATCCAATAAAAATAAAGGGAGAAGAATAGAAACATAAGATACTAAATCCCAGGGATCGTAAGTGGCTTCGTATAGATTGAAATATTGTGCAGCTTCAATGCCAAAGCATACTAACAGAAAGATAAAGAAGGTCTTCTTGGGGGTAAAAAAGCTTCTCCAAAAATTTTCTGCATAGGAAGTAAAAAGCCCCCGAAATAAAATATAATTCCATGCCGGGCCAGTGATATCTAAAACATAGCCTTTCCAAAAACTACCTAAATCCAGCCATACAGTTGCCAACCCTGTTCCCGCAAGTATAAACAAGCCAATAGCCCAATATGGAGCAAATGTATCGTGTATGTGTTTTTTATGAGAATCCATTATCTAAATTTAAAATTATTATTTCTGGACAGAGAAGCTAGAACAGAGAGCTTGCATTTCTGCCAAGTGTGGTATGGCTTTATTGTTTCTCAAATCATAGATTTCGTATTCTGCCATTGCTTACACGAAAACCTAAAATCTCACCTTTTTTATCTCTGATCATAGTCACAGTATTTAAGGGATAATTACCACCCAATACATCTTTTTTGAGTGGAATTGCAATAAAAAAATGAACAATCAATTAAGTTATGCAAGAATTTTTTTTAGACATTTCCTGAATGTTCGCTAAACGTAACACGAAATGCCCTTTTTGTATTTCAATAACCTAACAGGCCTCTTTTGTAGTTAATCTACTAAATCGTATTTATCCACTAAATAAATAAAGCTAGCCATAGCAGCACTACCCAATTGCATTTCACGGAAATTAATTTTATCAAAACTATCATTTGCACAATGATGCATATCGAAATAGCGTTGCCAATCGGAGCGATAACCCGATAATGGAACACCTAATTTTTTTAAGGGACCAATATCAACACCACCTCCACCAGCAATGATCCTCTCTAAACCATAGGCTTTCAATAGGGGAGCGTATTCCTGCATTTTAGCAAGGGCTGTTTTTGAAGCATCTGTTGTGATAAAACGAGGAGTAAAACCACCAGCATCCGATTCCATTGCAAAATAATTTTTGATATTGTTTTCTTTTGAATAAGCGGCATACGATTTTCCTCCCGATTGGTATAATTCTTCATCCATATATAAAATTACACGGATGCTTCTTTTATTCTTTAGTCCAAGTGTTTTAAACAAACGCAAAACTTCTGTCGACTGTAAACAACCCACACCATCATCATGAGCTCCTTCGGTATTATGCCAGGCATCAATATGCCCACCAACTACTATATATTCATCAGGCTTTTCACTGCCTTTTAAATCGGCAATCAAATTATAAGTGTTGGTAATAATATCTTCGGCATCTACCTTGATATTTACTTTTAATTGTGGATTTGTTTTTAAAACTTTGCTCAGTTTTTCTGCATCATTGGTTGAAACTGCAATGGCAGGGATTTTATCGCCTTCCATTTTACAACTACCCGTATGTGGAAAATCATTTAAACCAGCAGTAGCCGAACGTGTAATGGAAGCAATGGCTCCAAATTCTTTGGCTACAGATGGTCCCCAATAACGTTGATCAACAGCTTCGCTATAGGCTCTGAAAGTGCTGTAATATGTAACATTCATAGGGCGATTATAAAAAATAATCTTGCCTTCAATTTTTTCTTTTCCTAATGCACGCACCTCATCCAAACTCATTACTTCAATTATTTTGGCAGATATTCCTTGCTTTGGTGTAGAACCCGATGGACCTAAAGCATCAATATTTAGGGCGATTTCTTTTCCATCAATAGTCATGCTTGCAGAAGCTGAATTGCAAATCCAAGCAGGAGAGGAGAATTTTTGCAAAAAAACCTTATCAGCACCCATTTCCTCCATATATTTTTTCATAATATCAATGGCAACAAATGAGTTGGCTGTACCAATTAATCGTCCAGGAGCTTCGTTACATAATCGCTCTAATTGCTTATAAGATATGTTAGTTGATAAGGCATTATTATAAATTGCTTTAATATTGTCAGCATCAATATCTTGTGCATTTACTACTATTCCCAATAAATATATGAAGATAAATAGAATCTTATTTTTCATTTCCGATTTCTTAAATTTGAAAATTAAATCGGGCGTAAATTAGGAAATCTACTTGAACAAGAAAAGAAATATATACAAATAGTGTTTAATTATTGATAAATCAAATTGTTTAAGATTTAAGCATATTTGATTATTTTTATTGGAGTTAGAAATTAAATCTAAATAATAGAACTAAATTTATTTGATAGCCTGTGCTCTCAGATATTTTCTTTAAATTTGTGAAGCGTAGATTTAATTACTAACCTATAATAAAGACATAAATGATTGATTTTTCATTAACCAACGAACAACAGCAAATTATTGAAAAGTATCGTGATTTTGCTGATAGATTGATTCGCCCCAACAGACTTAAGTATGATAAATTAGCTGAGTTTCCATGGGATATTGTAAAAACGGCTTATGATGAGGGTATTATGAATGGCCCTATGCCAAAGAAATTTGGTGGGAGTGGTTTTAATATTTTTGATAGCGCATTATCATCTGAGGAATTAGGTGCTGGATGTATCGGCATAGGAATTTGTATTGACGCTAATACACTGGCTTTAACTCCTTTGTTGTTAGCAGCAGACGAAAAACAGCAAAATAAATTTTTTGGGCAAATAGTTGAAGAAAAAGCTGTTGCGGCCTATTGTTTAACAGAACCTAATGCTGGTTCGGATGTTCAAGGAATTAAATCAAATGCAATTTTAAAGGGTGATAAATATATTTTGAATGGGCACAAACGTTTCATTACAAATGGAGAAGTAGCCAAATTTTTGACTGTATTTGCTCAAACCGATCCTGAAAAGGGAAGTAGAAGTTTAACGGCATTTGTTGTTCCTTCGGATTTACCAGGTGTCGAAATTAAACCTCATTTAGATAAAATGGGTCAGAAAGCAAGTGTTCAAAATGAAATTATTTTTACAGATGTTGAAGTTCCTGTTGAGAACCGTTTGGGTATGGAAGGTCATGGTTTTTTAATTGCTATGAAAACCTTTGATCGTACACGTACGGGTGTAGCTTCTTTAAGTGTAGGTGCTGCTCGCGAGGCTTATGAAATTTCTAAAAACTGGGCTAAAAACCGTATTCAGTTTGGTAAACCGATTTCCTCGAATCAAGCCATTGGTTTCATGTTGGCTGATATGTATACCGAATTGGAGGCTTCTCGTATGATTACGTGGAGAGCTGCTTGGGAGTATGATACTAAACAAAGAAGTGCTTCAAAATATTCTGCTATTTCGAAATTGTATGCTTCGGATGTAGCGATGAGAATTGCTACTGATGCTGTACAAGTAATGGGTGC